>CAZQPZ010000100.1:0-3020 GCA_964595395.1 uncultured Lachnospiraceae bacterium
GCCGCTGGATCACCTCCTTTTAAAGAGGCGCTATTAGCGCATTACTTTAAGTCGACAGTTTGTGGGTTTACTTAATAGTAACTCATGAAGTGAGCAAGACTAAGATTCAATAACTTTTTCCTTGATTTAAGTTTTAATTAATATATATATGGTTAAAAAAAGAACATCTATCCGATGTTCTTTTTTTGTCGTTATGGACTATTCTGTTATGAAAACATAACATAATACCTATAATGTTTGTTATAAAAAAGCACTTGAAATAAGTGCTTTTTTCATTTTATATTTCCATGTTATTTGCAGTTACAACAAACGGGTAGATCTTATCATAGTCATCATCAAAAATTTGAGAAATCATTTGTTCGTGTCTTGGCAAATAAAACCTGTCGTAAGTCATATTTTTTGCGAGTGCATCTTCACCATTAACTTTTTTTAATAGTGAATGTTCTATGTCGATTAAAGACAGCATTCCACCTGAGCCTCCAACCAATAAGTCTTCAAGTTGCTCAAGCTTGCCCATAAGAATGTGATTGAACATTGCTGCTCTTTTGCATTCAGTCCATACATATCTTAAAACATTTACTTCTTCTGTGAGAGTTTCTTTTTCTTCAAAAGCAACATCAATAAGATCTAACGTAAACAAATTTAAGTGAATGCCTTCTCTTGCTGAAAGCTCAAGATAATCTTTAATTTTGTGATAGAAAACAGGTGCATTGTCGGGTATAAGAATACCAGAATCTTTATAGCCCTCAATCATACTAATTGTCTTTTTAAGATATTCGCGCTTTTCTTCCAGCATTTTTCTTAAAGCTTTTACTTCTTCTGCAGGATCATCATAAGTTTTTTCTTCTGCAGGAGCTTTATAATTTATTTCAACCATTATTTTTCTCCATTTGTTAAAATAATAAAGCAAAATGTTTTATTTGTCAATATCATTTTGTAAAATAGTTTTCTTTTGATATACTATAAACGAAAGAGTTATTTATGATTTTTAAGCCTTATTTTAACAAAGATATAAGTCAAGCAAAGTATTTTGCAGAAAAGTTTAATCTATCTCCTTTTATCATGGAGCTGATTTTATCGCGCGTTGGAGCGGATGAAGAAAAAATTGCTGACTATCTTAATCCCACAAAAGTGCTTGATCCATTTAAACTAAATGGTGTAAAAGAGTTTTGCGAGCGCATTCAAATTGCAAAAAAACTGGGCGACAGAATTGTTATTTTTGGCGATTATGATGTAGACGGCGTAAGCGCAACAGCAATCATGCTTAAAACACTTAAAAAGTTGGGGATAGATGCAAATTACTATCTGCCAAATAGATATGTGGATGGCTATGGTCTCACAAATCAAACAATTGACAAAGTTATTGAAAAGTTTAATCCAAATTTAATTATCACTGTTGACTGTGGAATATCCTGTCATGATGAGGTGGAGTATGCCAAGGAAAAAGGTGTGGAAGTTATTGTAACCGACCACCATGAAATTCCTGTTCAACTGCCAGAAACTCTTGTTGTAAATGCTAAAATTACGGGTCAGGAATTTGGCTTTGATGGGCTTTGTGGCGCTGGACTTGCTTACAAGCTTAGCGAAGCTCTACTTGGCGAAAAAGAGGCTGAGGATTTACTTCCAATCGCTGCAATTGCAACCATTGCCGACATTGTTCCACTGCTTAGTGAGAATAGGCGAATTGTGACAAAGGGGCTTAAGCTTTTTGATAAGTTTTTGCCTGTTGGCATAAAAGCGCTAATGAAAGAAAACAAAATTTCAGTTTCACATCCAAGCGCAAATGCAATTTCTTTTAAGATTGCTCCAAAACTTAACGCTTCAGGAAGAATGGGCGACGCGGCAGACTCACTTAAACTTTATCTTGAGACAGACCCTGTGAAAGTGATTAAGCTTGTTAACAAAATAAACGAGCATAACAGCCGCCGCCAAATGCTTTGCAACAAGATTTTTGATGAAGCCATGAAGGCACTTGAGAAGGTGGATTTCAAGATGCTGAGGGTTATAACTCTTGCTTCTAAGAAATGGGATCAAGGTGTGCTGGGCATTGTTTGCTCAAGACTTGTTGAAAAATTTCACCGTCCTGTGTTTTTGTTTTCACAGGAAGGCGACCTTTTGAGAGGGTCGGGCAGAAGCATTGATGACATAAACATTCATGCGCTGCTTGCTTCCATGTCTGATATTTTGGTGACTTATGGCGGGCACTCTATGGCTGCCGGAGTTACAATTAAAAGAAGCGACTATGAAGAGTTTTCAAAACGAGTGAACGCATTTGCATTTAAGCATATCAACGAAGAAGTGTTTATTCCAATCGAGTATTATGACAAAGAGCTAGAATTAGAAGCTATCAACGAAAACCTTGTAAAAGAGCTTCAGCTTCTTCAGCCTTGTGGCTGCGCTAATCCTGTGCCAAAATTTAAAATTACGGCGCAAGAGGTAACACTAACTCCAATGAAAAGATTTGCTGAGCATGCAGAAATCAAGATTGGGGATTTTCCGCTTTTAATGTTTAATTACACGCCTTACGCAAAAGCTCTGCGTTTCTGCCGTCAAAAAAGTTTTATTTTTGAATTCCAAGAGGACGGACAGAAGGGGATTGTCAGCGATTTTGATGGTGGCTCTTTCATAAGCCCAGACGCACATAACTATGTTTTTCCTTTTGAGGTGGAACAGCTAAAGTTTGACAAAGAGGATGCTGCAAAATACACCCTCTATCAGCCAGAAAGCCTTTTGAATTTTGTGGCGTCAGCCAGCACAACTGTGTTTGGCACTGCATTTGTTGCTTTCTCAGGCTATGACTATGTCAACTTTGGAAAAACATATTCCAGTCAAGGCATTTATCATTATGGCATTTGCGACAAGGTTTGTTTTGGATATAACAGCTTGCTTCTATCTCCAGAAGGCGTGGAGTGGGCAAAGAACTTTGAAAAAATTGTTTTCCTAACTCCAATTTTAGAGGAGGGATATATCTCGCAACTGAACAAAGTGACGAATGCCACAATTTATGTGCCAATGAACAA
>CAZQPZ010000101.1:0-2972 GCA_964595395.1 uncultured Lachnospiraceae bacterium
TTTTGCAAATTTTTTTAAATATATTCCATATTCAATCTCCTTTAATCTTGCATTATATTGCAAATTATGGTATAAGTAAAATATATAAAAATTATAAAAACCATAAGTGAGGGTTATAATATGGATGTAAGTTTGGATGCTTTTAAAATTTTTTATGAGGTTGCCCGTGAGGGGAATATCACAAAAGCGGCTGAAAAGTTGTTTATTTCACAGCCAGCTGTCACTCAAACAATAAAAAAGCTGGAAGACCAGTTGAATGTGACCCTATTTATAAGAAACAAAAAAGGCGTTGCTCTCACAAGATTGGGCGAAGAGATTTTTGCTAAAGTTGAAAACGCAATGGTTAGCATGGAGAAGGTTGAAAAAATTATTGAAGAAGAAAATGATCTCCTAACAGGCGAGGTGATTGTTTCTTGTGGCGGTACAATAGCAAGAAGGGTGTTAGTGCCAGCGATTGAGGAATTTGTAAGCGCTTTTCCACAAGTTAATGTTACTCATTGTGATAATATTCAAACTAAGGCAGTGGCACAGCTTAAGCAGGGTAAAATAGATTTGTTAATAACGCAGCAAAATGACCAAATTGAAGATTTTAAATTTGAAGGTTTGTGTGAAGAAAAATATGTCCTTATAAAAAGCACTAAGCTAGAATATGAAAATAATGATTTAAGATTTATCATGACAAATGATGGCGCTTATTCACAAAAATTATTTAAGCAGTTTATCGCGGATAATAATTTGGAAGATGTGCCGCTTGTAAAAGTGAATGGTTTTAATATGATTGTTGAACTTTGCAGAGTAGGCGTGGGTGTGGGCATTGTGCCATATTATTTGGCTAAGGGATTAATTGATAGTAATGAAATCAAGGCGGTTTATGAAGAATATAAACTTCCTTCAGTACAATATGGCTGTTATTACAATGAAGCAAACCTCACGCGCGGGGCTAGAGAGTTTTTAAAAATCTTGCTTGCTTCACAAAGATAGCTCTTGAGACGATGTGAGATCTTTCATGCAATAAAGTCCTGCTGGTTTTGTGATGATAAACTGGCAGGCTTTTTCTATGCCATTTGCAAACGCCTCACGGGAGATTGCTGTGTGTGAAAGAGTGATGGTTTCGCCTTCGCCATAAAAACAAATTTCATGCTGCCCCACAACATTTCCACCGCGCGCACTTGTGGTGGAGTGGGGTTTATTCATGCCATCAAAAATTTTTTCAAGCTCTATCGCTGTTCCGCTTGGTGCGTCTTTTTTGAACTTGTGGTGGACTTCGTGAATGTGAATGTCGCTGTCAAATTTCTCTGCAATAAAAGCAGCGGCCTCTTTAAGCACTTGAGCGCCATAAGCCATGTTGTAGGCAAGAAAAATTGGCACGCGGCTGGCAAAGCTTTCAATTAAACAAAGTTGATCTTTGTTGTGTCCAGTGCATGCAATCACTGCTGGAATGTTGTTGGAGGCGGCATAGCAGGCGCTTCGCACAGACTGCTCAGCACATGAGGTGTCAACAATAAGGTCTGGCGGCTGAGGCAGACCAAACACTGAGTCTTGTCTATTGATTTCTATAACCTCATATTTATCTGTAAGCTTTCGTTTAACTTCGCTTCCCAGTTTTCCTGAAGCGCCAACAATTGCAATTTTCATATTGTATTTTATTTGCAAAGTGCGCTAAAAATGAAAAAAACCGCATTTAAGCGGTTTTTTAACGTGTCATAGGATTTTTTTCATATCTCTTGCGGAATTTATCAATCATGTTTGGCTTATCTGCAGCGTTTTGATAGTCTATTTCATCAAGGTTAATTCCAACATCTTTTTTCTCTTGAGGCCAAAAGCGAGTAGGCTGAGCATTTACAGTGTATTTATATTGATCTGGGAAAAGGTGAAATTTTTTTATTTCGTCATTTGAAATATAGCAAAGGTTTTCGCCTTCAAGATATATTCCAAGTTCGTTTTCTGGACCAAATACCTGATAATAGTAGCAGATTGCGCTTATGATGTTGCGTGGAATAGCTATGTCCATTATGTATTGTGTGTAATATTCCTTTAGCATTTGATCGCCGTTCTTTTGCGTTACTATAGGGTATATTAGGTTGCTTGCACTTAGCTCTTCATCTTCGTAAATTTTGCGTGGAGCAAAATACTTGTGCAAAATTAATTTTTCATCATATTTATCTGCTAATTTTAATTCTGCCAGGTCTATTTTTTCTGTCTGGAATCTGCTCAGCGAGTTTTTATTAAATATTTTTGGATTTGAAGGTTGGTCCTCTTCCGAATTTAATTGAGATCTGGCAATGTCTTCACATAAAATTTTTCTTTCGTTTTCTTCTTGTTCATATTCAGCTTTTGATGTCTTTTCATTTAATCTATGTAGGGAAGGATTTAAATATTTATCACTTTTGTTTATAGATCTTAAAAGCAAACATTCGCTTCTGCTGATCTCTTGAGTGAATAGAAATAAATTCTTTAAGTTACATCTTACTCTAGGAATGTTTTTAACAAGTGTTTTTGCGCTTTCAAGATTTTTAGCTTCTACTCCAAATAAGATTGGGATAAAGTAATGTGGTCCACAATGCCCGCACATTGCAACAATTGCGTAGAAACGATTGTCGCCATCTTGTGATGTTACAACTTGTTCAGCGCCGGATGCATTATAAATTGTACTGCCTTTAACAATTCCTTTTTCTATCATGTTTTAATTATAGCACATTAAATATCTTTGTCAATAGTAGCCTAAAAGAGTTGTAGATTTGTTTTTATATTAATAACATTTGACTTTTGAAAGCTAATTTGCTATTATGAAAAAGCGTTAAGCATTCGGTTTGTGCTACTGTGGCTCAGGGGCGAGACGCGTTAAGTCAACTTGCCGGTGTGAGCAAAAGATGATTGAAACAATTTAATAAAATTTGATATGCTACTGTGGCTCAGGGGTAGAGCACCACCTTGGTAAGGTGGGGGTCGCGGGTCCGATTCCCGCCAGTAGC
>CAZQPZ010000102.1:0-2946 GCA_964595395.1 uncultured Lachnospiraceae bacterium
CATGGTTTGTTTCAGAGCTTGTCCTTGCACTAAGAGTTGGAAGAGTTGTTGCAACACCTGTAATAGCGGAGCTGATTGAAGAGCTTGTTGCAAGTGTGTATTTATAGTTTTCATAATAAGACTTACTTACTGTGAAAGTTTTTGTAACTGATGTTACAAACTGCTCGCCAATATAGTAAGCATACTTAATTGTGTAGTTTCCTTCCCCAGCAAAAAGTGCGTTGTTTGGATTGAAGTAATCTGATTTGATTGAGAAAGCACCATTATCCTCGTCAATAACAACAGCTTTAGTGTTGTCTCCACCTGAGATAGAGATTTCAACATACTCTGTTGCCCTTTGTGTATCAACATCGTTTTGAGCTACAAACTGAATGCCCTCTTTCTCCTTCTCATCTCTGCCAAAAACTGTTGGAAGTGGAATGTTAACAGGTTTAAGGTTAGCGCCTTGCATTTTAACGTCATAAACTGATGGAAGAACTACAGCCACCTCATCATCTTCAACATAATTATCTTCAAACTCAAAGTAAGCAGAAGTGATTTCACTTGTCACTATGTACTCTGTTGAATACACCCTCTCCTGGCCATTCATTGCAATTGTAATGGAATATTCAATGCCGTACTCGCCAGCATATTCCATCTCAAATGTTCCCCAAACAGCTGTTGAAGTTTTGTCTTTGAGTGCAGCAACGATATCGCCATCCTCATTCTTCTCTGTTTTAATAGCTTCGCCTGTTGGTCTGTAAACAACTTTAACATCTGACTCAATAGATGTAACAGTTGATGGAATGCCAGAAACGTCAGTTGTTGTATAATCATCTAAACCAACTGGAATTCCAGCTTCTGATCCAAAATAAGCAGCTCTGATTTGGTAAGGATTGCCTTTAGTTTCAGTGCTTATTGGGCTGTCAATGTGAATGGTTTCAAAGCCAAATCCGTCTTCATTGTAATCCGCGCTTGTTTGAATTGCATTTGCAGGAAAAAGAGTAACTGCAAAAACACCAGCAAAAGCGAGTGCAACACCTTTATATAAAGTTGATTTTTTAATAGTAGAGTTTTTAATCATAGTATCCCCTTATAAGTATATTATACAAAGCATATTGTAATATAAATTGCCGATAATGTCAATCAAATTAAACCTTTTAGAGTTAAAAATATTGTGGCTGAAATGCAAGAGATATATGTAAAATAATCTAAGCGAAGAATATCGAAATTTGTAACCAAATTAAACGCAAATTAATAATATGATAATGTGTAAGCACACTCACACAAAAGGATAAATCTATAGGAGGTACATATGAACTTTTTTGGAGGTTTCGGCGGCAATGGCGGTTGCGACTGCTGCTCAATCTTAATCCTTCTCATGCTTCTTCAATGCTGTGGCTGTGGCAATAACGGAGGTTGCGGAATTGACATCTGCACATTACTTCTCATCTTATTGCTCTGCGGCAATTGCGGTGGCTTCGGCTCAGGCTGCATGAACAAGTGCTAAGAAAAAGGTAAAAAAAGAGCCCAAAATTAAGTTTTTGGGCTTTTTTTCTTTACTTTTTTGGCTGTATAGTTTAAAATATAGAGGTAGGAGCATTATATGGAAAACGAACTCGCAGCCAAAGAAACCAAAAAAGTTAAAAGAAAATATGGCATGAATGCCGAACTTATTTGGCATGATAGAAAGCGTTATTTTGGCTTGCCATGGTCTTTCACAAGATATTCATTAATCAAGAACGGCGAAAAGTGGTTCAAGGTTTTTTCAGACATTGGACTGCTATATACAATAGTTGAAGAAGTGAACATATATAGAATTAGAGATATTTCCCTTCATCAAACGCTTTTTGATAAAATTTTCAGAACAGGAACTGTAACACTTTATTCAAATGATGAACGCAGTCCAAAATTTGTTTTGCGCCATATTGCTGAGCCATATAAAGTTAGAGAAATGTTCTCTAGTATTATTGAGCAGGAAAGACAGCTTCGTAACATTCGCGTTTCAGAGTTTCAATACTAAAAAAACTGCCAATGGGCAGTTTTTTTCAATCCTCAAATTTTTTAAGCTTTGACATGTATTTTTCAAAATAGTCTGGAAGTGCGGCTTCAAAGGTTAAAACCTCTCCACTTCTAGGATGAGCAAATTCCAAATGATAGGAATGAAGCAGTTGTCCTTTCAAATTTTTGTCCGCTCTGCCATAGATGTCATCGCCTATCACAGGATGGCCTATATATGCGCTGTGTACTCTGATTTGATGCGTTCTTCCAGTAACAAGGCTAAACTCCACTAAACTTGCATTTTCAAATCTCTTCACAACCCTATAAAGAGAAATTGCATTTTTGCCTTCATTAGAAACGGCATATTTTTTTCTATCCTTCTTATCTCTTGCGAGGAAGGTTTCAATTCTCCCCTCATTATCCCAAACAACACCCTCTAAGAGAGCAAGATATTTGCGCTTAACAGCCTTATTTTTAATCATTTCAGCAAGGGCATTGTGCGCAAAATCATTTTTTGCAACAAGCATAAGTCCAGAGGTATTTTTATCAAGCCTGTGCACAATCCCCGGCCTCAGCACTCCATTTATCCCACTTAAGTCATTAACTCTTGAAAGAAGCCCGTTAACAAGAGTGCCCTCTTTTGTTGTTGAGCATGGATGAACAACAAGCCCTTGAGGTTTATCTATCACAAGCAAATCGCCATCCTCATAAACAATGCTAAAATCTATTTCCTGAGGCTTAACTTCAAGAGGCTTTGGCGGCTCGATGTCCACTTCCACAACATCGCCCTTGCAAAGCTTAGCTCCGCTTTTAACTTCTCTTCCATTGAGCAAAATTTGCCCATTTTCAATCAAATTTTGAATAAAAGAGCGTGAAAAATCAGTAAAGACTGAATTTACAAACTTATCAAGCCTTTCTCCCGCACCCTTTTCATCAATTTCAATTTTTTTTCTCAAGTTTATCCTC
>CAZQPZ010000103.1:0-2907 GCA_964595395.1 uncultured Lachnospiraceae bacterium
GTCCTTGTGCTTGGTGCTGGAGTGGTCGGCAAGAATGCCGCCCTTATGGCTGCCCATCCCAAGAGCGAACAGTAACAAATTTATACAATGACTGCAGAATAAGAGGAGCTCTAAATGAATAATTTTATAGACATTCCAGATCGTTCACAAATCCCATTCCCCCAACTTACAGATATTGTCCCTTCTCCAAAAACAGTAGAAGTGCTTAAAGATTTATGCTATGACAGATTTAGCGAATTGACAGCGCTTACAACCTATCTATATCAAGATTGGGCATGGTATCCAAACTATCAAGATATTGCAAATATTATGGAAAAAATTGCCATAGTGGAAATGACACACCTTGATGCACTTTCAAACGCAATTGTTGCTTTTGGCGGAAAAGCGGACTATAACAAAAATGGAAAATATTGGACCAGCGCAAGCTTAAGTTTTAACTTATCGCTTCCAGAAACAATGTATCAAAACATAGCAACCGAAGAAGGGGCTATTGCATCATATCAAGAGGCGATAAAAATTGTTGACAATTTAAGCCTTAAAAAATTATTTGAAAAAATCATTGCCGACGAAGAACAGCACATTGCAATCTTTGAAGCGATAATTGCATATTTAGAAAAAGGGGTTTAACCCCTTTTTTTATATTTCTTTAATAATTTTTTCAAGCGCATCCATATATTTTTGCGCTTTATTTTGCTCAGCGTGCTCCACCATCACTCTAATCTTAGGCTCCGTTCCACTTGCGCGAACAAGTATTCTGCCCGCCGGCGCAATTTCGTTTAACATCTGCGAAATTGTTTGAGAAAGTTTTTCATTATTTAAAACCTTAAGTTTGTCGCTGACAATAAAGTTTTTATTTAACTGATATAGAAGTTTTGCGTCAAACAATTGTGATAACCTTTGCCCACTTTTTTTCATGATTGAAGCAATTTGCAGCGAAGCAAGAATGCCGTCTCCGGTTGGCAAAAAGTTTTTCATAATAATATGCCCCGACTGCTCGCCTCCCAGTGATAAATTCATTTTTTCCATAGCTTCAATCACATATTTGTCGCCAATGTCAGTCCTAACAAGGTTTATCTTTTTAGCATTGAGTGCCACCAAAATTCCACTGTTTGTGTGGCTTGTTCCCACAATCGTGTTTGCGTTAAGCTTGCCTTGCGAAGCGAAATGCTTTGCAAGTATGTAGATAAGCTGATCGCCATCCAGCACATTCCCATTTTCATCAACAGCAATAAGTCTGTCAGAATCGCCATCATATGCAAAGCCGGCATCAGCCCCGCATTCAACCACCTTGCGCCTAAGATTGTCTGTGCAAGTAGACCCACAATTATCGTTAATTTTTCTGCCGCAATTTGAGCAGCTTAGTTTTATCACCTCAGCGCCCAGTCCTTTGAAAACTCTTGGAGCAATCTTATATGCGGCGCCGTTTGCGCAATCAAGGACAATTTTTAATCCCTCAAGATTGCTTCGAATGGATGAGGTCAAAAACTTAACATAGCTGTTTGCAAGGCTAGGTTGACTTTTATATTTGCCCACCTTTGTTGCAGGACAAATTTGACTGCAAGCAAAAAAACGCTCTAGCTGATTTTCTTCCTTCTCGCTCAGTTTTTTGCCACTAGAATCAAAAATCTTAATGCCGTTATATTCCTTAGGATTATGCGAGGCCGAAATCATAACGCCATAATCAACTTTTTTGTTTTTGACTAGATATGAAATGCCCGCCGTTGGGATTATGCCAACATCTATTACATCAGCTCCCCCTTTAAGAGCGCCAGTTGAAAAAGCTGCTGTTAAATAGCTGCCACTAACGCGGGTGTCTCTGCCCACAATGATAGTCGCCCTCTTCTTCTTTCTTGCAAGCGAATTGCCCACCATTTGCGCAATCTCTTCAGTAAGGTCATTATTCACAACACCTCTAACGCCGTCTGTTCCAAAAAAAATTCCCATTCCCTTCTCCTACTTAAGATATTCGTCTGCCCTATTTTCTTTTGTTGTGGGCCTAACCCGGCCAATAACAAAATCTTTAGGCTGTGTAGAGTCAGTAAGCGTTGTTCCCGCACAAATATAACTTTTCTCTGCAACTGTGAGCGGAGCAATCAAATTTACATTGCTTCCAATAAAAGCATTGTCGCAAACTTTAATTCGACTTTTAGATTTGCCGTTATAATTTACAAAAATAACACCACATCCAATATTTACATTTTCTCCAACATCGGCATCTCCAATATAAGCAAGATGTGAGGCCTTTGTTCCTCTGCCTAACGTGGCATTTTTAACTTCCACAAAGTTTCCAATTTTCACATTATTGCCAGTTTTGCAGTTTGGTCGAAAACGCGCAAAAGGCCCAATTAAATTCTCAGCACCAATTTCACTGTCCTCAATAAAACTTGAAATAATTTTGCTATCTTTTCCAATTCGGCTTCGCGCTATATATGTATTTCCAAAAATCTCAACACCATCTTCAATGACGCAGCCCTCTTTCAAAATTACATTTTCATGTAAAACAACATCTTTACCAATTTTGCATGTTGGGTCAATCTTCACACTTTTTTTATCCAGCACTTTATAATGTTTTTTCATATAGTCCTTTTTCCTTCTTTTTCTATGAAAAAGTGGCAAAATTTGTGATTTTCTTTGACCTTGAAAGCTTAAAAGTGTATACTAGCCTAAGAGGTTAAAAATGGAAATCGCAAAAAATAAAACTGTGCTAACAAAAAAAGATGTTTTCAAAATGCAAAATCTTTCGCTATTAAAAAGCTCATGGATCGTGTTGCTTTTTTCAGTTGTTTTAATTTTGATGGGTTTTAGAATTAGAAACGGCGCGTTTGTTATGGAAAGCTTATTCTTTGTAATTGTTGGAGCAATCGTTCTCCCGCTTTACTTCTTAATAGTTGGGCTTATCATGCTTAA
>CAZQPZ010000104.1:0-2880 GCA_964595395.1 uncultured Lachnospiraceae bacterium
ACTTCTTCCCCATCTTGGGTGGCGGGCAGCCTTAGTCTCCTAAAGCCATAGCCCGCCTTTAATTCAGCCGAGTCTGGAGAAAAATTATAACAAACTTTTGTTTTTGTTAGGCTGGAAAAATCTTCCTTTTCATTCCACTCTTTAAAATTATCAAACTTGACATTTATAAGCTTGCTTTTCTTGGCTGCAAAATTTTTTTTATTAAACATAATTTTGCCTCCTTAAATTTTCCATTGTCTTTTTGGAAGATGAGAAAGCGACTTTTTGCGCACAAAGCTTATCAGCGCTTCCTTAAATCGCTTTTCATATATAACAGCCTCATCCGACATGCCTTGCATAAAAAGATACTCTCTGGCTGTGCCATAGCTTAGCAGCCTGTCTGGGAAAATTACACTTAGCTCATCGCCAAAATCAAATTTTTGCGGCATAATTTGATATGTAATCTGAGTTTTGCCAGCTCTTGTATCGATGTGGTCGGCTGAAAGGGAATAACTTATCTCTCCGCTATTTTCATCCTTAACGCTTATTATTCCGCTGATTGGATTGCTAAGAGAAGAGTAACTGATTTTGCCGTCCTCAGTTTCAACCTCTTCGGTTGTAAGAATAGGCAAATATTCAGTCACAATTTCCTCATATGCAAGATTTGCACATGTAAGCATGTCATTTAATTTATCTTTTTCAAGCCCGCTGACATCTTCAGCGCCAACAAGCTCTTTAAGCTCGCTTAATCCCAAAAAGTCACAACTTAATTTAATTACTTCGTTAATTTTCATTCTATCGCCTCTTTTATTTGCTCTACTGCCCCTTTTATTAGGCTTTTTTGATAGTACTCATTTTGTCTGTCCATCTCTTCGATAAGCTTATCAATGTTCTCACGCCTTGTTTTGCGAGCTAAAAATATAGTGCGCTCGTCAAGGCATTCATAAGGAATTGTAAGCGCAAAGGTGGAAGAGCGCTGAGCAGAGTTATGTAACTCAAAACTTTTTTTTCGTTTATTAAACACTAAAAAGTAGTTTTCGTCTATCTCTTTTATTCGTTCAGCTATGTAAAATGGGTCGCCTTCAAGCAAAATTTGGTTTTTCATTTTTTCTCCTAAGAATTAAGTTTTAACACTTATTCAGTTTCTCCCTCTTCAGATGTAGCTGGTGCGCAATTGCATGAGCAATTGAATGTGTTTGCAAATGGGTTTTGAACAGTAGATGAAATTCCGCTGATCTTAGCCTGTCCATAAGGTTTGTCGCAGATAAGTTCTGCATACTTAACAAGAGTTGCTGTGTAAACTGGTTGACCTGAAGTTTGTTTTAAGATGCTGCCATTTTCGCCTTCAATCCACTTCCAATCGCAAAGCTCGTGCATTGTAAAGTCGTCTGTGTTAAGGAGATACATTGTACCCTCATCAACAAATCTGTCAGCGACAACAGGAATTCCATTGTAAGAAATTGCCTTAAATCCACCTTCAAGATTCATGATGTCAACATTTGTTCTGTAAGCAGTAAGATATGATTGATATGCTCTTCTTACAGCGCTTGAGCAAGTGATATAGTTGATTTTTGAGTCTGCATTTTCATCAAGGAAATCAATTGCAGTTTGGATAAGGTTATCTGAAATTTCAGTTGCATCAGTTGATTGGAATGGAGTTAACCATTTATAATCAGCTCTCTTTAAGCCATAAATTGACTCTGTATTTGCAAAAAGAGCGCCTATACCAGTGATTTCATTGTTTCTAGAGCCTTGGTTATAGATGCAGAATTTATCATTATAAGGTATATTTTTGTCTATAATAACTTTTTTGTTAAATCTGTCAACATGTAAAACTTTACATTTTGTGTTAATCATTGTGCCATCGTCAGTGTAAAGGTCGATTAACATTCCTTCCATGATATTGTTTACTTTATCACATGTAAGTTCTTTACTACTAATTGAAACTGTTTTCCCAAGAAGTCCTGTTCCATCGCTGTAAAGCATTCTTCCAAGGTTGAACATGCTTGCTTTTACAAGTCCTTCCATTTCATCTGATAAAAGATTAACGAAAGCGCCAGCATTGTTTTGAGATGCTCTAATTGCTTTGTCAGAAATTTCAATGCGTCCATAAAGGTTCTTAAGTGTTGCCCTAAATTGAGCATAGCTGTTTCCACCAGCAGCAGGAAGAGTTGCTGTTTCAGTGCCAGCACCCACACCACCGTTCAAGCCATAAGGTGCGAGTTTAATAATTTCTTTTCCCCAAACATCTTTGTTTGTTCTTTTGATTTTTGAAAGAAGTGGATTTGCTGAAACATTAAGCTGATTTGCCACAACTCCCAAATAAACTGATTTAAGTGCGTTTTCTGCACTTGCTAAAGTTACCATTTTATCCTCCTAAAAATTAAGTGAATAGATCCTCCACCATTTTCTTAGCCTCTGCCAGCGATTTTGGAGTAACCGGCTTTTGACCGGTTACCTTTTCCCCTCCATCGCCGCTGATAACATGGGGTGGCTGACCTTGTTTAAGTTCTCTCATGTAAGATTCAATAACATGATTTTTTAGTTCTTCATCTTGAAAAACATATTTTTTGATTATAGGATTGTCCATTTTTGACTGACCTGAAGCTAGCTTATCAATTAAAAGTGTGGATAGCATGTCATCAAAATCAACTCTCCCGCCCTGCGCCATGCTTATGTTTTTAAGCTCTGCCGCATATGGGGCAGCCTCGCTACGCTCTGAAAGGAACAATGAAAGTTCGTTATCAACTTTTTCTTCGCTAACGGTTGCTTTCTCTGTTTTTTCTTTTTCAAGTTCACTAAGCTTTTGGCTTTTGCGAGTAAATTCCGCCTCCAGCGCCCTATATGCTTCATATAAAGCTTCCTGCGATTTAAACTTGCCAAAGCCGCTATCTTTAAAGG
>CAZQPZ010000105.1:0-2877 GCA_964595395.1 uncultured Lachnospiraceae bacterium
TAAGCCTGTTAAGGTTGCAATTAAGGAAGTTAAAAAGGTTGAACCAGCTCCTAAGGGAACTGTGAATGTTGTCATGAGTGGCAATATTGAAAAGAAGCTTTCTCGTGAGGAAGAAGTAAGGCAGAAACTGGGACTAAGCCGTCGCACTTTTAATGAGCCTATCGCTCCTGTCCAACCAACAGAAACTAAAAAGGTTGATCCAAGAAAACTTGAAGGAGAGGATCTTAAAAAATACTTGCTCACTCCGCCAGAAGTTGATGTTAATAAATTCTTCTCGCAAGATGCACGCTCATATGCGCGAAATGGCGTTACAAATCAATCTTTCCAGCGTGAAATAAACAAAAATGTGGAAGCTTTAAAAAAGGAAGAAATACCTCCAACTATAAGCGACTCATCCAAAGTTGCAGATGTCAGCGAGGCTGAGCCAGAACAGCTTGTTTCTGAGGCTGATGATATTATTCGTGAAGTTATGCAAGAAAGCGGCATTCCAGTGCAACAAAGCATGGAAATTGAAGAAGAGCCAAAAGAGGAAGAGCCAATTTCTCGCCGTGACCGCGATTTTGACAGATCTGAACGCTCTTTTGATAGGGATAGATCAGACAGATCGGATAGGTCTTTTGATAGATCTGACAGACGCGATTTTGACAGAAGTGAAAGCGAAGTTAAGCCAGAGCGCGAAAGCTTCGATAGATCGGACAGACTTTCAAGAGATGGCAATTTCTCAGTGCCAGATAGGGCAGAGGAGCCTGTTCGTCCAAGAAGATTTGTGAACATTGACGAGAATGCGGTAGAAGAAGAGCCTGAAGAAGTTACACCACCTTATAATTACACTCGTCCACCAATCGACCTTGTTACAACGCAGTCAACTGACATGAGCGAACTTGATGATGATATTGCAAGCAAAACTGTAATTTTGGAAAACACCTTGCAAGAATTTGGTGTGCCTGCCAAGGTCCAAAATGTTGTTATTGGCCCAGCTGTTACAAGATATGAGCTTGAAATGCCAATGGGTATCACTGTTAAAAAGGTGCTTAACCTTTCAAGTGATATTGCTCTTGCGCTTGAGGCAAACGGTGGAGATGTGCGTATAGAAGCACCTGTTCCAGGCAGAAATGTTGTGGGAATTGAAGTGCCTAACGATAAAGTTGCCACAGTTTCACTTAAAGATGTGCTTATTTCAAACGAATTTAATAACGGCAAATCACCACTTACCTTTGCAGTGGGAAGAGACATTTCTGGCAAAACTATGGTTGGCGCACTTAACAAAATGCCGCACCTTCTCATTGCCGGAACAACAGGCTCTGGAAAGAGCGTTATGCTTAATGACATTATTGTTTCTGTGCTTTATAAAGCATCTCCAGAAGATGTAAGAATGCTTCTTATCGATCCTAAACAGGTTGAATTTACTCCATATGAGGGTATCCCACACCTCTTAATTCCAAAGATTATCTCAGACATTACAAAGGCAACAAACGCACTTTCTTGGGCTGTTGATGAAATGGAAAGAAGATATCGCCTTTTGAGCGACGCTAGGGCAAGAGACCTTGAAGAGTACAACTCTTCTGCCAATGTAAAAACTGGCAAAAAGAAAAAAATGCCTTACATTGTCATCATCATTGACGAGTTTTCAGATTTCATTATGCAGGGCAAGAAAGAAGTTGAGGATAAAATTATCCGCATAGCTCAAAAAGCGAGAGCTGTTGGTATTCACTTAATTTTGGCTACACAACATCCAACAACTGAATATGTAACGGGCGGAATTAAGGCAAACTTCCCATCACGAATTGCATTCAGAGTTTCAAGCAGAATTAACTCAGATGTTATTCTTGGCATGACTGGTGCCGAAAAACTTCTTGGACACGGAGATATGCTTTATGCTCCACAAGAATACTCTTCAGCGCCAAAGCGTGTGCAAGGCTGCTTTGTGACAACTCGTGAGATTTCGGACATCGTTAACTTTGTAACACTTAACAACGAACCTTGTTTTGATAAAGATGTTCAAGACGCTATCAACAACACTCCAAAATCAAATGGAAATGATGGTGGAGACAGGGGCGGCATGGATCCACTTCTTCCAGAAGCTCTTAAAATGTGTATTGATTCAGGTCAAGCTTCAACATCAATGATTCAGCGCCGTCTTTCAATTGGTTATCCTCGTGCAGGAAAGATCATTGATCAAATGACAGAGATGGGCTACATCTCAGCTGCTGACGGAGCAAAGCCAAGAAACGTTTATATAACACTTGAGGAATTCTATCAAATATTTGGCGACTCATACGAATAACGGAGAGGAAATGACTAAAGAAGAATTAATAACAAAAAAAGTATCTGCGATTTCACTCGGTTGTGATAAAAACCGAGTGGATCTTGAAAAGATGCTTTTTTTGCTTTCAAACTATGGATTTCAAATTGTAGAAGATGTGAAAGATGCGGACATTGTTCTTGTGAACACATGTGCATTTATTCTGCCTGCAAAGCAGGAAGCCATTGCAAATATAATTGAAATGGAAGAGCTGAAAAAGAGAGGAAGCTTAGAGAAACTTATAATCACAGGCTGCCTTGTACAGCGCCATAAAAATGAAATTAAAAACGAATTCCCACTTGCTGACGCCATTGTAAATATTGCAGATAATCCAAACATTGTAAATATCGTGGAAGAGCTGTATGGTGTTAAAAAATCAAAATCTTCCAGCTATTATGACAGAATTCTCACTACATCTTGTGGTTATGCGTATTTGAAGATTGCCGACGGTTGCAACAATGTTTGCTCATTTTGCACAATTCCTCGCATTCGTGGCAAGTATAAAAGCGAGAGAATGGAGGATCTTGTTGAAGAGGCAAAACTGCTTGCTGCCAAGGGTGTGAAAGAGCTTATTT
>CAZQPZ010000106.1:0-2865 GCA_964595395.1 uncultured Lachnospiraceae bacterium
GAAGAAGGGGAATCATTATCACAAGACTTGGAAGGCGGCGTTAGCTTAATTAGCGAAGCTCTCAAAAAATATCCTACTTACATGGAATATGGCAACTCAATGAGCTTCAACATTGAAGATTCTGACTGGCAAATATCAATCTCTAGAAAACCAAATGAAAACTCACCAACAAGATAAAGATTTAAAGACTGAATTCTCAGTCTTTTTTTTATTTCACCAGTATTTAAATTCATTTGACTTTACTTTAAATTATAGGGTATAATTAAAACGAAAGTTTGGAAGTCGCCAAACTATCAGAATAATTAAAAGGAGCAAAAGTATGAGCATAAGCATAATCGGTGCTATTGCTCCTGCGATTGCCGTTGTGATTGCACTCGTTTGTTTTGCCGTTGGAATTGGCGGTGGAATAGGGCTATATATCTTAATTGCAACAAAAAAACTCGGTAAAAATAAGTCGAACGCTGTTCGTATTATCGAGGAGGCATATGCAGAAGCAAAGACCATTAAAAAGGAGGCTTCATTAGAGGCCAAAGAGGCCAGCCACAAATATCGCGAAGAAGTTGAAACAGAGCTTAAAGAAAGAAGAAGCGAAATTCAAAAGTCTGAGGAAAGGCTGAGCGAAAGAGAAAAATTTATTGAAACAAAAGAGCTTTCTCTTGATAAGAAAAGTGAACTTATCGAAGAGGACAAAAAGCGCATTGACGAAGCTAAGCAAAAACTCAATGCAGAGCTTGAAAAACAAGAACAAATCAAAAATGACATGCTTGCAAGCTTAGAGAAAATCAGTGGCATGACTAGGCAAGAAGCAAAAGCAAGCCTTGTTGAATCAATGACAGAAGATGCAAAGAAAGAAGCAGGGCAAATCATTAAGCGCATTGAAGATGAGGCAAGGGAAGATGCTGACAAGCGCGCTCGCAACATTGTTGCATCAGCAATGCAAAAATGCGCAACCGACCTTTCAACTGAAATGACCGTGTCAGTTGTTCCACTTCCAACAGATGAAATGAAGGGAAGAATTATCGGTCGTGAAGGAAGAAACATCCGCGCAATCGAATCAGCAACCGGTGTTGAACTTATTGTTGATGACACACCAGAAAGCATTACAGTTTCATCTTTTGACCCAATCAGAAGAGAAATTGCAAGACTGAGTCTTGAAAAGCTTGTTGTAGACGGAAGAATCCACCCAACAAGAATTGAAGAAATCGTTGAAAAAATGACTAAAGAGGTTGACAAAGCCATTAAAGAAGCGGGCGAAAAAGCTTGCGAAGAGGTGGGAATTTTCAACCTTCATCCAGAAATTGTTAAAGTACTTGGAAGATTAAAATTTAGAACAAGCTATGGCCAAAATGTGCTCAAACACAGCGTTGAAACAGCTATCCTTGCTGGACAACTTGCCACAGAGCTTGGCGCTGATCCAGTAATAGCAAAGCGCGGCGGTCTTCTCCACGATATCGGAAAAGCGCTTGACCACGAAATTGATGGCACTCACGTTCAAATCGGCGTTGATCTTGCAACTAAGTACAAAGAGAGCCCTGCCGTTATTCACTGTATTGAAGCCCACCACTTTAATGTTGAGTTTAAATCAGTTGAAGCAATCTTAGTTCAAATTGCTGACGCAATTTCATCTAGCCGCCCAGGCGCAAGAAGAGAAAGCTTTGATGCTTACATCAAACGTTTGCAACAACTTGAAGAAATTTCTAATTCCTTCAAGGGTGTTGATAAAGCCTATGCTCTTCAAGCTGGAAGGGAAGTTAGAATCATTGTTAAGCCAGACGAAATTTCTGATAACGACGCAATGTTCCTTGCAAAAGAAATTGCAAAACGCGTTGAAAGCGAAATGCAATATCCAGGACAAATCAAAGTTAATGTTATTAGGGAAAATAGATTTGTTGAAACGGCTAAATAACTAAATATCAAAACAAAGGCTCGCTCAATAGCGGGCTTTTTTTTAATTTTCATATTGACATTAAATACAATTTATGATATATTAGTCGCAAGGAGAAAGAAATGTATATACAAGAAAATATTGAAATAGTAAAGAATAATATTGAAAACTTGAATTGCATCACGGTTAGAAATTTGGGCGAAGAAGATCATTATGTGTTAGTTGCCAAGATGACTGATGGCTTAATAATTCTAGATTCAGATGTTTTTGATGAAGAAAGTCTCTATAAGCCTCCTTTTCTTAATAAATTAATTCAACTACTTCAAGAACATTTTGATAGTATTTCTAATATTGCAACTTTTACTTCACCTACTAGGGAGTATGTATGTAAAGCTGCTAATGCAAAAAACATAACGGAATTTAGATTAACTTATGATGCCAGCGACCTCCAAAAAGCCCAATGCAGTTTTCAAGCATGTAAAGCGCAAGTTTCAGCCGTATTTAAAAATGGAGATTGTGAGCCAGTTGATAAGCCAATGAATTACAATGATGCCGTGGAAAAGAAAAATGGCCTGAATACGTGGCTTAAAGAAATAAACAAAGACTTAGCAAATAACATAGTATTATAAAAAAGAGGCAAAAGCCTCTTTTATTTTATTTCAATACTCACATAATCTCATTTTCTCAATCATAAAATGACAAAAAGGTTGGTGATGTTATGCTAGAGAGTTTTGCAAGCTTTTTTGCCGAAAATATTTGGCTGGCTGTTATGATTATTGCACTGATTCCTGCGCTTGAGGGAAGAATTGCAATTCCGTTTGCGCTTAGCGTAAGCCTCCTTGGAAACAATGTTCTTCCGCCACATCTCGCTCTCATCTGCGCCTTTGCTGGCAGCATTTTGCCTTCAATTCCAGTGGTTTTTGCTACAAGGAAAATCAAAAACAGATTCTTCACTGGCTTTGTTTCCGACCGTTATACTA
>CAZQPZ010000107.1:0-2778 GCA_964595395.1 uncultured Lachnospiraceae bacterium
TGCCGTTTCTCACATGATGATTCCGCTGTCCGGTTATGTATTCATGAGTGCATGACCGTGTAGTCTGTGTGCATTCCGTATTGACTGTGTACTGGTTACCGTATTCGTCCACGATTATTTCATCCGATATGGAAAAATCTAAATATGATGTATCCGCCGCAGCAAGCGGAGATTGCTCACCGTTAAATACAATATACATGACATCTCCGTTCGGATCGTAATCTTGCAGATCTCTATACACGTAAACCGGCTGGTATGCCAGTACGGATATAGGCATTGATAAAGCAACGACACCTATTAACAAGGCAGTAACGACATTTCGACAGAGTGATTTACATTTGTTTCTTTCCATAGATAATATCCTTTCTTTGGTCATTTTTTTATTGGTAGAAAAAGTGCCAGTAAAAAGAAAGGGTGAGCCACTATGATTGCGGGCAGACTCGATGATCAAGTTCGCATAATGCAATTTCTGCGCTTCGTTGAAAGGTGCGATTACCATTTCGTCACAATTCTTTTCACACACACCACATATTTCTAAGAAGAGAAGATAAGAAAACGGGTTATACCAGTGGATCAGTATAGTGATAAAAGAGATGAATTTCCACAATGCATCATGGTTCCTGATATGGCATAACTCGTGTGACAGATACATCGGCAAGTCCTCGCTATTATACTCCTTGGGAAGTATCATGACGGGATGAAATAAACCGATGGTTAGCGGACTGCTGATGAGCGGGCAAAATATGATTTTCTGCAGTTTCTTTTGGACAGACGGCATAACATCATGTGGTATTGCAGTATCACCGGTTTTTGCATCGGAGATTTCTGAAAGAAGCATCAGCTTATTTCGGCATGAACGATATTTTCCTATTTGACGGTATAGCATAAAGGCGGCGAAGAACAGCCACGAGATCGAAACAATCAACAGCGGAAGCCAGTATTTATAATGCATTTTCCCATCGGGTGTTATATAAATGGTATAGTTATCTTCAAACTTAAGGATGCCATCGCGCAAAGGATTGACCGCCTCTCCGCTTCCGAACAGGACATTACAGAGTATGAGACATTTATTCTGAAGACACTGATAAGGAATAAGATAAAAAAGAAGGCATAATTTTAGGAAGTTATACTGCCAGTGGGCGGTACAATAGCGGTTGGAGAAAGGTTTGGTGCACAGATATAAAAAGAAAACAATACTGCCGCTTATAGACATGACGAAAAGGAGGTTCATTTTTTCTTATTCCTTTCTCGAAGTAGTTTACGTAGCTCTTTTGCGTTTTCATCGGATATACTGTCGCCGCCGGACAGCGCCGATACAAATGTCTTGAGGGAACCGTCAAATAACTGATTTAGTAGTTGATTTGCGAGTATCTGATCATATTCCTGTTTGGAGATCGTGGGAGTATATACTTTGTGACGGTCTTCTCCGGTGGCGGTAAGTATTCCCTTGCCAAGAAGTGACTGTATAAAACAATTGATCCGCTGTCGGGATTCTTTCTTGCCCAGACTGTTCACGAAGTCGTGGATCTCGCCGAAGGCTACACCGTCGGGGGCATTCGCCCATATAAATTTCATGATTTCATATTCTTTGGGTTTTAAGTCGTAATTCATCTGGGCACCTCAGTTTATAGATATCTGTTACTATAGTAAAAGATTTTTTTTACAATGTCAACTGAAAAATATTGACTTCTTTTGTCATAAGTAGTAATATTAGTAAAAATAAAATTTTACTAATAAGATTTCCATGGAAAAATTTTTGATATCAAACTTAAAGTAAAAGTTGAAAGGAGTGTGCGTGAAAAGCTAAAAATAGAGTGTTTTTAGTTAATTGCTTTGCTACATCGTATGTAATGCATATGATATGGGGAAGTAATGTTATAGCAAGACAAAAATAGGTAGAATATGGAGGAAAATATAATGAAAAGAAAGATGATTTCAATGTGTTTAGCATGTGTAGCAATAGTATCTTTGAACGTTATGCCGGTTAGAGCTCAAGAGTGGGAAAAGAGTTTTACAGTATCCTCTGGCTTTGACAAGGCATGGAGTAAAACACATACATTTGAATATGAGTTGGATTCTGGTGTATCCCAGTATGTAGTTATAGACTACGGATATGATACATTTGCAACGAATGAGGATTTCGTGAGAAATGTGCATGGAGTTCCGCATGGATATTCCGGTAAAGGAAAGGTGACAAACAGTAAGGGAACGTCAAGCTCAACCGGATGGATTTCTTCTGGTTTTAGTTCGGGCAAAGTAGATGTCAAACATACTGGCGCTGCAACATATACGGGATATTTAAAAGATTGATAAAAAGCCATATGCAATATATTATAATTGCATATGGCTTCCAATTTAATTGTGAGGAATACATATGTTAAATAAAAAATGGAGGAAATTGGTGGTTATTTTTGCCATCATATTATGTTTATACTGTTTCGCATGGTATGCAAATCTGACGTTTCGATATGAGCCATTTCGCAAGAAACTTGGAGATGAAGTAGAATGTGATACGTCTTATCTTGAAAAAGATGGATTTACATATAGTGTACATAAACCATCCTTTCTCTCTTTTACAGGTAATTTATGTATTTCGCAAAATACCGTACTTAGCAATAATTTGTCGGAACAGTCAACGATAGATTTAATTATTTGGCCGTGCGGGATCAATGACTATGAGATTGGTGTTGGAATTGTGGAAACAGTCACGGATTTTGATAATCATTCTTCACATAGCTATATTACGAATATGATGCTTGATATAAATATGAATCTTCT
>CAZQPZ010000108.1:0-2777 GCA_964595395.1 uncultured Lachnospiraceae bacterium
TTGATAATGGTGGTTTTGCCGCAGCCACTTGGTCCCACAATAGACGCAAACTCCTCGTCATCAACAGTGAAGTTAAGGTCCTTCAGTGCGTGGATTTCAGCAGTTTTTGTTTGATAAAAAAAATTAACATTTTTAAATTCAAGCATTGCGTCCATAAGTTACCTCTACATAATCATTCTACTTTGGCGGGGTCAAAAGTGTGATAAAAATTAAAAACAAATTGTTGGCACAGAGTCTTGAAAGGCGAAAGTTTTGCTTGTAAACTACTTTTATAAATTGCAGGGAGGGAAAACTTGAGCCAGCAAGACGCAGAAAAACTTAAAAAAGCACTGCTTAAAAAAGCACTCGGCTATCAAACTTGCGAGCAGGTTTGCGAGTACAGCATAAGCGAAAATGGAGAAGAAGTGCTTTCTAAAAGAAAGGTTACAAAAAAACAGCTTTCGCCAGACATGACCGCTTTAAAGCTGCTGCTTGAAAAGTTTTATAGTGAAGTTTCTGTTGAAAAGATGACTGATGAAGAGCTTCTTGCCGAGCGAGCCAGACTTCTGCAACTGTTAAAAGAGGAGGAAGAAAATGCAAATCGAGAAGTGCAAGAAAGCGACCAAGTGTGACTTCATTGGTTGTCAAAACCTGGCAGACTATTCGTTTTCCACTAAAGGCATTATTAGAAAAGAGCTAAGCTTTTGCGATGATTGCCTTAAGGGAATGTACGAAGAGATTGCAAAACTGCAGGTGCCAAAGGCGACGAATTCGCCATTTAAACTTAAATCTAGAATTAAAAAGGAGATAAAATGAAAAAGACAAATCAAGACCAAAAAATTGTTAAACAGGTGCTTGAAGATTTTGCAGCCCGTCAACAAGCGCGCAGGAGCTTTGAAACTCAGTGGCTTATGAACATGAATTTTTACATGGGTAACCAATTTTGCGATGTAGGTTATGCTGGGCAGCTGGAAGATCTTGATAAGCAGTACTATTGGCAGGAAAGAGAGATTTTTAACCATATCGCACCAATAGTTGACATGCGACTTGCCAAAATTGCAAGAATTAAGCCAAAAACAACAGTGATTCCTGCAACAAATGACGAAAGAGATGTTAATGCAGCAAAAGTTTCTAAAAAGATACTTGCAAGCGTGGCAAATAAATTTAATCTTACGCAAAAGATTTCAGAAGCAACACACTGGAGTGAAATTTGCGGAACAAGCTTTTATAAAGTTAGTTGGTCGGCAAATGAAGGTCAGTTGATTGGCATTGAGGATGGTAAAGAAATAAGAAGTGGCGAGGTTGAAATTACAGTTTGCTCGCCATTTGAAATTTATCCAGACAGCTTTACTTGTGAAAATATTGAGTCTTGCCAAAGCATAATTCATGCTAGAGCTATGGATGTAGATAAGATTAAATCGGCATATGGCATCGAGCTTGACGGCGAAGACATTAATGTTTTCTCACTTGACAGTACAAGCATTGGTCTGGGTGGGCTTGGCTACTCTTCCTCAGCAACAAAGATTTGCCAAGGGGTTAAAAGAGGCAGCGCGCTTGTTATTGAGCGCTATGAAAAACCAAGTGCCGATTTCCCAGATGGCAGACTTACTATTGTTGTTGGAAATCAGCTGTTCTATGATGGATCTCTTCCATATGCAGTTGGCAAAGACGGCCAAAGGGATTTTCCATTTGTTAAGCAAGTGTCTATTAAGCTAGTTTCATCATTCTGGGGAAGCAGCATAATTGACAGGCTTATTCCAATTCAGCGCGCTTTTAACGCTGTTAAAAACAGAAAGCATGAATTTATGAATCGCCTTACAATGGGTGTGCTTAAAGTGGAAGACGGCTCCATTGATGTTGAAAACTTGGAAGAAGAGGGACTTTGCCCAGGCAAAATTCTTGTTTATCGTCAAGGCTCAATAGCTCCCGAGTTTTTAGACGGAGAAAACCTTTCTTCAAGCTTTAGCGATGAAGAAAATAAACTGCTTGAAGAGTTTAAAACTATAAGCGGGGTAAATGAAATGCTGGATAGTGGCTATAACACATCTACAATGTCAGGCGTTGCCCTTGAGCTTATGATGGAGCAAGATGAACTTAAACTTAACACTTCAGCTGAGAAAATGAAAGCGTGTGTGATTGAAGTTGCACAAATGGTGCTTAAACTTTATAAACAGTTTGCAATTATTCCGCGTCTAGCAAGAATAGTGGGCGATAACGGGCAAGTGGAACTGTTTTATTTTAATTCTAACGACATTTCAACAGATGATATTGAACTTGAAACTCAAAACGAGCTTGGCGAAAGCTTGGCGCAGCGTCGTCAAATGGTTTTCGAGCTTATCAATGCGGGATTATTAAATGATCAAGGCGATAAAATGAGCGACAAGATGAAGGTTAAAGCGCTTGAGCTTCTTGGCTTTGGCATTTGGGAAAATGCTCAGGACACAAACGATCTTCACATTAAAAAAGCTGAAAAAGAGAACATTGAACTTGTGTGTGGCAAAGAAATAAGCCCACTTGAAATTGATAATCATCAGCTGCATATTGACAGACATATTGCGTATATGCTTAGCGGAGATTATGAGGAAAGGGCGGATGCAAAGGCGGAGGAAAGATTCCTTGCGCATATCCGTCAGCACAAAAATGAGCAAAAATTAGCTCAAGAAGAAGAGTAGGAGGAAAATATGGAAGAAGTAACAAACAAGGAACAACTCTCTCCAGAACAGACAAATGTTTCGGGCGAAACGATTATTGAGAGTGTCGATAGTGGAGAAGGCTCCTTGAAAGATAGCGGCTTTGGC
>CAZQPZ010000109.1:0-2724 GCA_964595395.1 uncultured Lachnospiraceae bacterium
TTGATGCATATTCTTTACCATATAAAATGGATATCTTTCATTAAAATACTCTATGAAGCTTGTAAAAGACAAAAATGAAGGATTTATAGGTTCCCCTCTTGATAAAGAAGATATAAAAAATCTTTACATAGTAAAAATTGATGGTAAAATTGCAGCAATGATGGTTTTAAGACCATTCAACGAAGCTGATGCTGCATTTTATGAAATAAAAATGCCAAATAAAGCATTAGTTATATTGCGCTTTTTAGTAGATAAAAAATTTAGAAATCAGGGACTAGGTTCTGATTTAATTAATTTCGCAAAAGAGAAATTTAAAGGATATGCGCTATTTGCAGACATCTGTTTTGCGCCATTTAGAAACTTCCCTTCCGAAAACTGCTTTATAAAAAATGGTTTTAAAAAAATTAATACTGTGGCTTACTTTAAAAAGGAATTAAACTTAGATACGTTGTGGTCAGTTTATGTTTATGACATTAAAAATGAAAGTTCAATTTAGTTTATATTTATTAGACCAGTTTAAATTGAATATAAGAGAGATTTTTTATTTATTAATATATAACATTAAAAAGGCAGATAGGTTTCTATCTGCTTTTTATGGTTCTGCTATTGTGGCAGACAAGGTAGATTATCTGCAACTTCTCGGCAAATTTTTGGATAAGCTGAAGCATATTTTTAAGGGCTGGCTCATCTAAGTTCACAAATGGGTCGTCAAGCACAATGAATGGAGTTTCCTTTGTAAAAATGCTTTCGATAAGAGCAAAGCGCTTACAAATTTCAACAAGGTCTTGCTTGCCCTTGCTTAAATACTGTTTCTCTTTTAAGCCTGTTTGTGTGTCCACCCCTAATTTTAAATCCACATCAAGTTTTATAGTTTTATCACTGGAAAGCTGTGAGATTATTTCCGAAAACTTTTGTTGCATAGGCTGAACATATCGCTCGGAGATGTTTTCTTGCGCCTGATTTAAAAACTCGATAACAGCATTCACTATTGTCAGTTTTTCTTCCACCTCGCACTTTTTGGATTTAAGGTTTCCAAGTTTTGTTTCAGCTTGGTCGATATTTTCTAAAAGCGAGGCAATTTCTTTTTCAATATGCACAAGGTTGTTTTCACAGACCGCCAAAGCTTTATCTAAGTTCGATCTTTCTTTACTCTTATTTATTGCATCAGTTGCCACTTGTGAAGCTATGCTGTAACTTTCTTCAATCTTCTTTTTCTGCTCAAGTAGCGCGTATTTCTGCTCTAACAGCTTTTTCTCTTCAGTTTTAAAGTTTTTTAATGTTTTATTCAAGCAAAATGCAACTATTAGCACCGCTATTGCAGTCACCGCAAACACTAAGCATAACACTAGCGACAAGATTTCATTTTTAATTGCAAACTCACAAACAACAGAAAGTGCTGCCAGTAAAATTGCAACGCCAAACATGACATTAACTTTTATATTCTTTGACTTTTTCTTATTTTCAAGGCTTGTTTTATCCCTTTCCAAATCTTGATTTTGTTCATTGAGTGAAATGAGCTGTCTGTTAAGGTCGTTTAAGCTATAATCATTCTCTTCTTTTGGGCTTGCCATGCAAGAGAGTTTTTCTTTTAAGCTTTCTCTTTCCTCTTTTAGCTCTTGTTTTTTATCTTCAAGTGCTGAAAGCTGAGTTTTGCCGTCCATAATCTCATTTTCACAAGAAAGGATGTCATAGGCTTTTGGATTTGTTAAAGTTAGCTCTCTGGAAAGAGATTTAAGCTTTTTAATTGCCGCAGAATGCTTTTCTGCATCGCCACCAAACTGATTTGCGCCGGAAAGCGAAGCGCGCATTTCGTCATTTATCTCGCCCTCTAACATGCCTTGCGGAAAGAAAGTGGAAAGCGTGAAAGTTTCTCTGCCCACGCCAAAAAGCTCTTCACCTAAATTTACAGAAAAGTCTTTAGAATTTTTGTTTGTGGCAAGGTCGATAAGCTCAAATCGGTCACTTTCTGGAGTCAAGCCAAAAATTCTAAGAACGCGATAGGTTTTGCCTTTTGCTTCAAACACCAAGCTTCCGCCATATGTTCCGCCCTGCCATGGCAGAAACTTACTTCTCTCTGCCGCATAAGCTTTGTTGTTGCCCTTTTTCTCCATGCCATAGAACATAGCTTTGATAAAGGTTGCAAGCGTGGTTTTGCCCCAAGCGTTATCCTTACTTATTGTGTTTAATCCACTTTCAAAAACATAATCAAAGTTTGTTAGCTTGCCGAAGTTTTCAATATGTAAACTTAAAATTTTCATATCTCCACCTCCTCGCCGCGCAGAGCGCTGATTCCAGCCTTAACACAGGCCGCCTTTTGCGAATCAGTGAGATTGGACTGATAAATAAGTTTAATCATCTCCGCCTTTAACGAAAGCGTTTCCGACTTAATCTTTTCAAGGTCAATCTTTATTTTGCTTTCATCACGAATGTCAAAATAGAAGAAATTATTTGAAAACTCTTCAATAAGCATTTGAGTATGCTTTTCAAAGTTTTCCTCGCACTCGCCTTTGAAAAACACTCGAACAAAGTTTTCACTGCCAAGGCTTGAAGTCGCCTTTTTAATTTCAGCTTTTATGTCATTAAATGTATTGCAAGAGGAAATGTCCACATACACATCATAAAAATCTCTTTTAACCGCAAATTCTCTTCTCTCCCATGAAAGTTTGCCGTTTTCAACATTAATCAAAACATAGCCACGTGGATAGTCTCCAAAGCCATATTCGC
>CAZQPZ010000110.1:0-2722 GCA_964595395.1 uncultured Lachnospiraceae bacterium
TTTATAACTGTGTTTTTCATCAAGGCTCATTCCGCCAATCAAAATGTCTTCAGAAATAGCAAAACTAAGCTTTTCATCTGCAAGCCAAACAACCGGTTTTTCTTCAACCCAATAGCTTTTTCCTAATTGAGTTTTTTCGCCATTTGAAAGGGTTTCCTCGTGATTAGATAAGCATTCAAGGTCTACATAAGCTTTTCCATTAAATAAATAGCGTGTGAAATATCTTGGGTTATAAGGCTTATCGGCTGTTTCAACATCAGCGCTGTCAAATTCATAAGGCACCTTTAAAATTGGAAGTTTGCTTTTCGATTTTGTAAGCTCTTGTGCAATTTCCGGGTTTGCCAGCTTTTGTATGTAATTGCCGAATGTGAAAGTGTAAACTCCCTTTTTAACACAATGCACATTTTCAAAAATATCAAGTGATTTAAATTTGAGAATTGGCCTAACTCCTGGTCGTCTGCTTTTAATTGAAAAGAAACAAGTTTCTCCATAGCTGCCAATACATAAATTAACAGGTTTACTTCTATAAGCAGCTGGTTTAATTCCTGTTCTGTAGGCGTAAAAATCAACGTTTGTCTCTTTTGAGTTGCCTACTCCCAAAATTTTTGCAACATCTGTGGCGCTAGCTTGAACTCCAAAATGAGCGAATACATTGGATCCATATAATTCTGTTGCAGTAGGTAAACCAATTTTTAGAAAATTCATTAGGTATTCTCCTTACCCTAGATAATACCAAAAATCGCTCCTATTGTCAATACCTAATAAAAAAGTGGCTCAGCCACTTTTAATAAACAAATTTAGAAAGGAAGTTTTCTTTAAACTCTGGGAAACGGTCTTCAAGGATTGCCTGGCGGCAGTCAGCAGCAAGGTGTGTGAGGAAATGCAGATTATGGATTGAAATCAGTGTTGCACCAAGCATTTCTCCAGCATTTATAAGGTGGCGAATGTAGCTTCGTGTGTAGTGTCGGCAGGCATAGCAATTGCACTCCTCTTCAATTGGACGCATATCTTCCTTATATTTGCCGTTTTTAACAACAAGTTTGCCCTCTTTCACAAAAGCTGTGCCGTTTCGTGCAATTCTTGTTGGAAGCACGCAGTCCATCATGTCTATTCCGCGCGCAAAGCCTTCCACCAAACAGTCTGGAGAGCCCACGCCCATAAGATAACGTGGTTGATCATGTGGAAGAACTGGATTTAATACGTCAAGCATTTCATACATAACGCTTTTTTCTTCTCCAACTGAAAGTCCACCGATGGCAATCCCACACTTTGCATATGGGAGACAATCTTTTACGCATTCTCGCCTCAAATCAGCATAAACATTACCTTGAACGATTGGGAAAAGCATTTGGTTTGGGTTTTTCTGAGCATTATAACATCTCTCCAGCCATAGCTTTGTCAGCCTTTTCGCTTCTAATGCTTCTGCGTATGTTGCACCAGCTTCCGAGCAAACATCAAGTTGCATAACAATGTCTGCGCCTAGGGCATTTTGAATTTCAATACACTTTTCTGGCGACATAAATCTGCGTTCGCCGTTCAAATGTGAGCTGAACTCAACCCCGTCATCGCTTAATTTTCTGAGTTTTGATAACGAAAACACCTGAAATCCGCCACTATCTGTAAGGATTGGCTTGTTCCAGTGCATAAATTTGTGCAATCCGCCATTTTTTTGGACAATATCTTCGCCTGGACGTAAGTGCAAGTGATAGGTGTTAGATAAAATGATTTGAGCGCCAAGCTCGTCAAGCATTTCTGGTGTAACGCCCTTAACTGTGGCTTGTGTGCCTACTGGCATAAAAACAGGTGTTAAAATATCGCCATGAGGAGTATGAAAAATTCCAGCTCTTGCGCCGGTTACAGGACATTCTTTAATTAATTCAAATGAAAAGTTTTCTTTCATAATACCTCTATATGTTGTGTGTATTATGTTATAATACTGCACAGATGTAAGATTATACTTGTTTTGTCATGCTGAGCCAAGCGAAGGATCTACTAAACTTGCCCTAGTCCATTATTAACGCAAGTTTGCGTAGTAGATTCTTCACTTACGCTGCGCTTTCGTTCAGAATGACAGCAAGGGTTACTCTTATTCTTTCCCCACGAAAAGGCACGCGTCTCCAAAACTGAAGAATCTGTATTTTTCTTTCACTGCAGTTTCGTAAACACGCATGGTTTCATCCCTGCCTATAAAAGCTGAAACAAGCATGATTAGTGTGCTTTCTGGAAGGTGGAAGTTTGTTATAAGTCCGTCCACTGCTTTAAATTTATAGCCGGGATAGATGAAGATTTTTGTTTCCTTTTTTGTAGGAACAAAAACGCCGTTTTCGCAGGTTGACTCAAGTACACGCACGCTTGTTGTGCCCACTGCGATAATTCTTCTGCCCTCAGATTTGGCACGATTCAGAGTTTTAGCGTTTTCTTCGCTCATTTCAATAAACTCTGAGTGCATATCGTGAGCCAAGATGTTATCTTCTTTAACTGGGCGGAAAGTGCCTAAGCCTACATGGAGCAAAACTTCAACAATTTCGACCCCCATTCCCCTAATCTTTTCAAGAAGAGCGGGAGTGAAATGTAAGCCAGCTGTTGGAGCTGCACTTGATCCCTCAATTTTAGAGTAAACTGTTTGATAGCGCTCCTTGTCCTTAAGCTTTTCATGAATGTAAGGTGGAAGTGGCATGTTGCCTACTTCGCTGAGGCGGTGCTCAAACACGCCGTCAAATTC
>CAZQPZ010000111.1:0-2717 GCA_964595395.1 uncultured Lachnospiraceae bacterium
AAGGTGGATTTTAATGGCTATTGTAAAAGATTGGACAAAGTATTTAAAAAAAGTTGTTGTTGAACAAGTGAATGGGAGCGATGATGACAAAGTTTACGATGTCACAGATTGCATATATTTGGCGTCTAAACAGGATGTGAAAGATGCTGATTATAGCGCTAGAAAAACTTCTCCAACAGATTTTGCTCGTGCAAACTTTGCTTGGCAAGCTGAAAGTGCTACAGATTATCAAGGTCGTCTTGCTGGCACCTATTGGCTCCGTTCCTATTTTGACGGCAGTAAGGTGGATATTGTTGACGGGGATGGCTCAATTGGAGTTGACAGATTTGACATGTATAAGTATGGTGTTGCTCCAGTTTTTACTCTTGATCTTCCCTATAAAGTTTCTAAACGCAGTGCACAGCAAAAACTTGGTGAGATAGAAAAAATAAAAGGAGCGGACGGAGATAAACATTATATACTTAGTCTTGGAGAATATCCAAGAAGTGTTGCTTCTCAAGAAGAGACTGCAGTTTTAGAAAAATTGTATAACAATGGAAATCTTCAGGATGGGCTGGAATGCACAGGCAGACTTTATACAACCAACGGGCAGAAACACTTGAAAGATTTTCTTTCAAAACAAAATCCTGAATTTACATATAATGGTAAAAAGTATGTGCGTGCTGTTGCTTGGGTTTGTTCAGACCGCACATTTAGTGATGGCAGCCTTCTTCCAAAAACAGGCGAGACCGTTTGGCTTAAGGTTGAACCACTCAAGCTTCGCATTAAAAATTGGAGAGAGCTTAGGAGAGGTACAAGAACACTGGAGCTAGAAAGTGACCAACTGATTTTATCTGGACTTCCTTTTTATCCGAATTGGAACGAAAGAAGGGGTTATTTATGGCAAAATTCTTTGTGGAGAGCTTTCTTAAACAGCGCAAAATCCAGTGAGTTAGATGGACATCCTGACCGTAGAGCTGAATGTCAGTGGGATTTTACAAATCGTGGATTTTTGTATGAGGCGCTTAATATGGAGCGCGGCGCAATTCGTGAGTTTACAATTCCTGAATATGAAGAGGAAATTGCCGCTTCTGCTTTTGAAGGATGTGTTGGCTTAGAGAGAGTTATTGTTCACGATGGCGTAAAAAGAATTAGAAAAAGGGCGTTTGAAGATTGCAATTTTAGATTTGCCTATCGCAAAAAAGAAACAACGGCTTTAATTCTTTCGAAAACTGTTCCTGAAAATGCTGATGAATATGAAATCGTTGTCGATTTAAATAAATTAGAAAAACCTTTCTTTCCTTTTGATTATGACTTGCTTGTGAATGGGGCTAAACTTGAAGAACTTAGTAATCTCGCTGAAAAACTGAACAAGATTAAGTTTTCAATTCCATTCTCCTTTACAAAAAGTCTTATAGGCGTTGGCAAGCTTGCTGAATTTACAGAAAATAGTGATTTTAGGTTTTTTAAAAGTGAAATTCCAAAAGTGCAGACCATGTTAGACGGTATTCCAATGGAAGAGCAAATTGACTTCTTTAAATTTGCAACTTGCTTTGGTTGTTTCTCTCGTGAGAAGATGACAGATAAAAACGGAAAAGAAACAGAAACTTTTTTAGGGCAGAAAGCGAGCGCTTTGCTTTCCCAGCTTTTAAAAAGTGGCGATTTGAAAATTGGAGATTTTCACAGACTTTTTGACTCACTGCCTTTTGATACAAAGCCTAACCAAGAATTTTTGAACTTCCTTCGAGTGCAAGGTGATAAAAAAAGTTTTTCAAACATTAAACTGTTGCTTGGACTTGAGAGAAAATATCCGGGAATTTTTGTAAATGTCATGACAAATTTTGAGGAAGCTAAATCATTTAGAAACAGCTTAAACATGGAAGGTGAACCAATCACTCTACCTTGGGAAGAGGCTCTTAAGAAATTTTATAGCTCCAATACATATAAGGGGGTAACAAGTGAGAATAAAGATATAGCGGCGCTATTTGCTAATAGAGGGTTAAGCCAAAGCAATTTCGATATGGCGAGCCGAATGCGTTTAAAAGCCAAAGAAAGTGGCGTTAAATCTCATATTTTAGCAAAGCCAATTAGAGAAGAAACAATATTAGAGAGCATAGAAAAAATAAAAAATCAAACTGAAGGTGTTTTGCTGGAAAGTAAGGATCTGGTTGAAGATTTGTACGCAAAGCAATTTACTTTTGAGATGCTTGATAAGTTTGATGCGCGCAATCCAATCATGGGGCTGTTTTGTAGCTGTTGTGGATCAATAACCAGTGTTTGTTATGGCAAATATATTGCAAGAGCAAGTGTTGAGGCAAAGGATGTTCAAAACATGGTTGTCCGCAACTCTAAAGGTGAAATTATTGCAAAAGGCACTTTATATGTTAACGAAGAGTTGGGATATGGTGTGTTTAATGATTTTGAAATAAATATAAACTATCGAAATCATGAAAGGGAAAGTGGAATATATAATGTAGTCCCTGACAGTAAAGAAGAGAATGAAAGGAATATGATTTTTGATGCTTTCATGCGCGGTGTTACTGCGTTTGTAAAAGAATATGACGCGGAGCATCCAGATAAGCCAATTCAGCAGATTAATGTAGGAATGGGATTCAACCGTTTGAAAGCGCAGTGCACAAGATTTAAAAAGGAAACTCACAATTTGTCTGTGCCAAGTGAATATTCATTTAACGATGCAAGTGGGGAGCAGAGAGTGCTTTACAACAGAAAACAAGCTT
>CAZQPZ010000112.1:0-2696 GCA_964595395.1 uncultured Lachnospiraceae bacterium
GCATAATGTTTCTGGCGGACAGAAGCAAAGGCTTTCTATTGCCCGTGCGCTGGTTAAAAACCCTGAAATATTAATTTTTGATGACAGCTTCTCTGCTCTTGATTACAAAACAGACAAAGCGCTTAGAAAGGCGCTTAAGACCCACACTAAAGGCACAACTTGCCTTATTGTTGCACAAAGAATTGGCACAATCAGAAATGCCGACCAGATTATCGTGCTTAACGAGGGAGAAATGGTGGGTATTGGCAAACATGACGAACTTATCGCTTCCTGCCCTGTTTACAAAGAAATTGCGCTGTCGCAGCTTAAAAAGGAGGAAATTTAAATGCCACCTTTTGCAAGACCAAATGCTAGCTTAGCACGAAGCAAAGATTTCAAAAAATCTATAAAATTTTTATTCTCTTCCCTCAAATCATACAGATTTGCAGTGATTTTGTCATTAATTCTCGCGGCGCTGGGCACTGTGCTTTCTGTTATGGGTCCATATGTTTTAAATATGATGATGGAGGAGCTGTTAAAGCCTGTTTACAATTTTGATGAAATTACTAAGTTTGGACTTATCCTTACTTTAATGTACGTTTTTGCACTTGGCTTTTCATATATTGAAAACTTTATTATGGCAAAAGTTTCAGCCAAGATTTCTGAAAACTTTAGAAAGAAGATTACAGAAAAAATTAATCGCCTGCCACTTGCCTACTTCGACCGCAACGCTTATGGCGACATACTTTCACGCATGACCAACGATGTTGACATTTTAGGGCAAACACTAAACAACTCGCTGCCATCGCTCATCACATCCGTTACAATGATGATTGGCATTCCTGTTATGATGTTCACACTTAGCTGGGAGCTTACACTCTTCTCTCTTATTGAAATTCCGCTTGCTTTGGGACTGATCATGCTTATTGTTAAGATTTCACAAAAGTACTTTGTTCGCCAGCAGAAATATCTTGGTCAGATCAACGGACATATTGAAGAAATTTATTCCGCACACAATGTTGTTAAAGCTTTTAACGGCGAAGCTAAAGCGCTTAACGAATTCGATGTTATAAATGAAAAGCTTAAAGTTTCGGGAAGAAAATCGCAATTCCTCTCCGCACTGATGATGCCAAGCATAAACTTCATTGGCAACCTTATTTACGCAGGCGTTTGCGTGCTTGGCGCTTGGATTGCTATCTCACACAACAACATTTTCTTTGTGACTAGCATTGTGACATTCACAACCTATATTCGCATTTTTAACCAACCTATTGCGCAACTGGGAAGCATATTTTCCAACCTGCAATCGGCGGCAGCTGCAAGCGAACGAGTTATGGAATTTCTTTCTGAAGAGAATGAAGCGCCAGACCCTCAAGCAAAAACAATCAAACGCGTTAAGGGACTTGTTGAATTCAAAAATGTTTCATTTGGCTATGAAGAAGGCAAAACAATTATTAACAACTTCTCCTTCACTGCCCAGCCTGGTCAGAAAATTGCCATTGTTGGCCCAACCGGTGCGGGCAAGACAACACTTGTAAACCTTCTCATGCGTTTCTATGAAGTGGGCAGCGGCGAAATCACAATTGACGGCGTAGACATTAAGGATATGCAACGCTCATATGTGCGCAGCCTGTTTGGAATGGTGCTGCAAGACACTTGGCTGTTCGAAGGCTCTTTAAAAGAAAACCTTAAATATGGCAATCCTAACGCCACAGACGAGCAAATGATTGAATGTTGCAAAATGGCAAATGTCCATCATTTTATCACCACCCTTCCCGGCAATTATGATATGTTACTCAAAGAAGATTCCATGGTCAGCCAAGGTCAGAAACAGCTGCTCACAATTGCAAGAGCTATGATTCAAAACTCGCCTATGCTGATTTTAGATGAAGCAACTTCCAGCGTCGACACGCGAACTGAAGTGCTTATTCAAGAGGCTATGGATAACCTGACAAAAGGCAGAACAAGCTTCGTTATCGCTCACCGCCTTTCAACAATCCGCAATGCTGACCAGATTATTGTTATGAACAATGGCGAGGTTGTAGAGCATGGCTCACATGACGAACTTATGGAGCTTGGTGGCTTCTACAGCACACTATATGCCAGCCAATTTGACGAAAATCAAGAAATGAAAGAAGAATAAAAGGATAAAACGCACGATATTTCAAGAAAAATACTATATAATTAGGTGAAAAATATGAAAGAGATTGAAATTAAACACGTTTACAAGAACTATCAAGTTGGAAACAAAGAGACTTTTACAGCGCTCACCGACATTAATGTTTCATTCAAAAAGGGCGAGCTTGTTTCTATCGTGGGCGAAAGCGGAAGCGGAAAAAGCACTTTTATGAACATAATTGGTGGACTTGACAGCCAGTTTGAAGGCGACATTATTGTTGGCGGCATGAACCTTAGAAATCAGCCCGACAAAGTGCTTGAAAAATATAGAAAGAATACTGTGGGCTTTGTTTTCCAGTCATTCAATCTTATCCCTCATCTTTCAATTTTAGATAACGTTACAATCGCGCTTACCCTTTCAAATGTCAGCGAAAAAGAAAAGGTGGAAAAAGCCACTAAAATTTTATCACGTCTTGGCCTTGAAAAACAACTTAAGAAAAAACCTAACCAGCTTTCAGGCGGGCAAAAACAGCGTGTTGCGATTGCGCGTGCGCTTATCAATGACCCAGACATTATTCTTGCAGACGAGCCAACAGGTG
>CAZQPZ010000113.1:0-1869 GCA_964595395.1 uncultured Lachnospiraceae bacterium
GGTAATATAAAAATTGGCGGTATTCTTTTCCCAGGTATAAAAGCAATTCCTGTCTATCGTTCCATGCCTTAACGGTAAACTGTCGTCAGATGAAATACTCCACCAATTCTCCTGTATTGGTGTATTCTCTTGCTCTGCAAGGCTCCACAGTCCCAGCCTGCCATGGCAAGGCAGCAAATACACATACTCATTTCGCATAAAATATCCCCATGGATAACGTGGGATATCCGATTCTTTTTCCAGATGTAAAAAGTCGCAGATTTTCTGTTCTCCACTTTTTAGATCATAAATATGTAGACATGATGCTTCCGCAGGCAGAAAACATATCCTGTTTTGTTGTCGTATACATCGCAGATGCATATTTTTAACATTTGCCGGATATCCTTCCAACGGAATATACTTGATTACTTTTCCTGTCTTTTTATCTGCTACAACCAGCGCATTGCAATTGGCATTTACAAAATAAATGTACTTCCCGTCCTCCACGAAATCCGGTATGCTCAGGAAGGCTCTGTACTCATTGATCCTCTCCGCATTTATCTTCCATGCATCCCCGCTGTCTACCGCGGAGATCATTATCGGTTTGCCCGCATCCTGAAACGGCTGCAGGATCGCATTCATATCACCATAGTAGACATCACAGGTCTCCACCGCCCGGTCAATATTATCCGTCTCATCACAGATCCCCCATCCGTCTTCTTTATAACAGTCCAGGATCTCCTGATACCGCCCACCAAGTCCTGCCGAGATCTGGTCCAGCATTTTTCTCATAGCAGGCTGCGGTCTCCACCATAACAAAACAGAATCTTTTGCCTGTTCAAAAACCCCAAGCGTCTCCTCCAGTTTATCCAGTGCCCTTTCTCCGTACATCTCATAAACTGCCAGGTCGTTCGCGCTCAGCACTATTTTCTTTCGGGAACCATCCTCCTTCAAAGTCAGCGGGATCCATTCCGGCAGGAGCTCTCTTGTCTCTTCCTTCACTTCGATCTGGTCAATGGACACCAGGCCTGCATCCTGTGCCCGCTGTTGGATATCCTTCACATACTGGCGCAGCTGCCGCAACTGCCTCGCATAATAGGGGTATTCGTGTTTTCCTATCTTTTTGACACGAACAAGATAGTTACCAGACAGCCCGTAAATATAGCGAAGTATCCCATCATACCCCGCAGGTACCGGTATCATGAAGTTCCCATATGTGGCGCTGAATCCATCCGCAAACCACTCTTTAGGATAGAATTTATGGGGGCATTGAATGTAATCCAGGTATTCCACCAGATAGTCGCTTTCCTCCTCGCCATACATCATCGCCAGATAATTCGCCCACTTCCAAAGTTCGGAAGATACCCTGCCCCACTTTCTGTCCTCCAGTAGCTGATGATCTATGTGAAGATTACAGTTCTCCTCCAGGTATTCAATGCCCAGATCGATCTCTTCTATGATACTTTCTTTCAGGGAAGGCTTACGTTCCCCGTCGATCAGTTGTCCCTGCTCTGACCCAGCATCATCTGAATCGTAATCGCCTCTTCCTACATTCTTGGCCAGCTGCGCAATCCTTGCCGCCATTGTGACAAGCTGTTCCTGCAGCTTTCTCTCCTTTTCATCCCGTGGCAGATAGTCCAGAGGGAAGATGTCCAGTCCCACGGTAAAAGGGCAGCCATGGAACTGCTCCAGCCACTCCTTTGAAATACTGATACCGCTCCCGCTGTTTATGCATGTATGATACTGGTCATATCCCTCATCTGTAAGAGGCCCCCTGACGCGATACCCTTCCGGAAGCTCCCTGGAGAGTATCTGCATCAATTTATTATAATCCGGACGTTTCACCCAGATATCCATGTCATCATCCCAGGGTACAAAGCCTTCATGCCG
>CAZQPZ010000113.1:1879-2676 GCA_964595395.1 uncultured Lachnospiraceae bacterium
ATAGCACCCAGCAGGGTGCCATATGCCGCATACCATTTCAGCCCATGCCGGTCGCAGATTTCCGCTACTTTCTGTAGTACTTCTAATTCAGCTGCCCACAGGGTCTTCATGGTAGTGTCCAGGTAGAACCCGTCTCGAACCTCCTGGTTAAAGAAACCCTCCTGAAATTCCAGCATGCCTGCTCCTCCCGATATATTCCTTAAATAAAAGAACTTCGTTATTCCACGAAAGTGCTTTTCCTGCATCTTGTATTATTGTTTTCTCACAGCTTTTAATAGCAAACTCTATCATTCACAATCTACATAACTGCTGTTAGTTCCCAAATTCAAACTTTTTGAATCTAATCAAATAGAAATTAAACCATTTAAAATTTTAGCATATCACCCTCTAAACGTCAAGTATACATCATGTCTTTTGTGCATATTTCCCTATATTACCATTATCATAGAGCATTTAAAAAAGTTTAGGTTTTGGGACTGATTAGTTCACAGGCTACGCTAAAATACAGAGTTAATGTGAAAAGTTGCATGGAGGCAATATATGGAAGTGAAAAGTGCTTTCGTGGGATCGCGAGGCACTTTTTTGTTTACTCATTTCCGGATATGAAGGAAGGAGCAGGATATGCTGGAATTTCAGGAGGGTTTCTTTGACCAGGAAGTTCGTGACGGATTCTACCTGGATACTACCATGAAGACTGTGTGGGCGGCGGAGCTGGAGGTGCTGAACAAAGTCGCGGAAATCTGCGACCGACATGGACTGAAGTGGTATGCGGCATATGGCACCCTGCTGGGTGCCAT
>CAZQPZ010000114.1:0-2653 GCA_964595395.1 uncultured Lachnospiraceae bacterium
ACACGCTCCAAATCGAGACAGTACAGGGGTGCAACAGGCGGTGCGAGTTCTGCGGTAGTATGGGCGTTGAACACAAAATCCACCTCGCAGACCCACTCACGGTACACCACATTTGCAAACTTGTTCGGGAAGCTAATCTGAATTGCCGCATTGTTCTGGCAGGACACGGAGAGCCAACGCTACATCCGCACATCGTGCGCATTGTAAAGGACATCAGGACGATGCTCCCTAAAAACAACATTCATTTGCTGACGAACGGAACGGTGCTTATCAAGAAGCCGGAAATGGTGCGGCAACTTTTCAATGCCGGGCTGAACGATCTTATTATCGACGAGTACACCGACACCAGAGGCATCGGAGCCGCGATTGCCAAGACCGCGCCGGAAATTGAGTGCGTGAAACAGGGCGCGGGCGTTCCGATGTACGCGCCGAAAGATTATAAGGCGCAGCGCATCTGCATCAATAAGCCAATCGAGTTCAAAGAAAACACTCTTTCCCGCAAACTCTGCAACCATTGTGGGGCAGGAATGAAGCCGCTTGCAAAGCCGGAGAGCAAGATGTGTTCAATCATCTTCCGTGACCTACTTATCCGTTGGGACGGAAACATCGCCATTTGTTGCAACGATTTTCGCGGTGAATACCCCGTTTGCAATATCCTCAAATGCCAGACGCTCCGTCAGGCGTTCTTACACGAGAGGCTGGAAGCCGCGAGAAAGTTTCTGATGCAGAAAAAGAGATGTTTCCACCCATGCGACATTTGTGACGTGTCCCCTATCCGCCCCGGTCTTTTGCCGGATGCAAACGGGAAAATGGCGATGCCGCTGCCGACTGAAATGGACGCGAAAATCGTACACGAAAAGCGGCAACCATTTGCCGTACCAATCAGGAGGGAGTGGGAAAAATGAAAGACCTTAACAAAAGACAAATCGAAATGCTGATGTCAGCAAAATACCCGATATTCCCGGTGTGCATTCCTTCATACAAACGCTGGGACAAAAAGTCAAACACGACGCTCTCGAAGATAATCGAGAACTGCGACGAGGAAATTCAGAGAAACACCTATGTATTTGTTCGCGAGGAGCAGGCGGCAGCATACCGAGAGTCGTTCAAGACGGTCAATATCGTCGTTTTGCCGCCCGTCAACGGACTTGCAGGAACGAGACAGTATATCGTTGATTATGTTACGGAAACGCTCGGAAAGCCTTATTTCGTAGATCTCGACGACGACATCACCGATCTCAAATTTGTGTGGCACGACGCAGAGGGCGATCACCTTTCCAAGAAAGAGGAGACGGACTACTCCAAGATACTGCGTTTCGGTTGTGCCATTTCCCGTATGGCATTTGAAAAACACGACTGCATTATGGGAAACTTCCACCGCGTGAGGTTTGCGAACAACTACCCGGCATCGCAGACTGCGTATGTGGTGAACAAAGGTTCGACACCCAGACAGGTAATGTTCATTTCCGCAAAAGCTCTGCTCGTCAAGGGCATTCGCAGAAACCTCGCGTTCGACGAAACGGGCGACGACGTTGGATTTGTTGCGGAGATTTGCAAAAAAGGGGGCAATCTGTTCCAGATACCGTGCCTCGCTTACGCTTTTACCGACGACGCAGTAAACTCGGTAATCCGCAACGACTCGAACAGGCGCAGGCTCGCGCAACAGGAGTACGACCTGCTGAAACAATACCCGATGGGAAAATCCTATCTCAAAATCACACAGACATTTGAGGACGGCTCTTACAGATTTTCGGACATCGACTACGGCAAGTATTGCGAGGTGTCAGGAAACAAAAAAGCGTCTGTGCGCATCACGGATTTTGTGGACTTTATGAAACAGAAGTCCGCAAGCAAAAAGTAAACGGAGGACACCAGACAATGAATACGGATATGCCAACAAAGGTAATGAGGCTCGAAGACATCGTGCCCGCAGAATACAATCCAAGACAGGATTTGCAAAAGGGCGATTTTGAGTACGACAGACTCAAAGACAGCATCGACACACTCGGATTTGTCAAGCCCCTTGTGGTGAACATCAGGAACAATGTTCTTATCAGCGGTCACCAGCGTCTCAAAATCCTGCTCGAAAACGGAGTTGCTGAGACAGAGGTGATGATAGTTGACCTCGATGAAGAAAAAGAAAAGTTGCTCAACATCGCCATGAACCGCATCGAGGGTGATTGGGAGTGGGGCAAACTCGAAAGCCTGCTCAAAGAGTTCAGCGCAGACGAACTCACCGTAACGGGCTTTACACGCTCGGAACTCGAAAGCATTTTCGAGATGAACGCAGACGAAGACGACGGCGTATATGCGCCGGAGGAGGAAAACACCGACACCGCAGAGGATGACTATTACGAGGAAGATGCCGACTACGAAGGCGCGGAGATCACGGACGACGGCGAAGCATCGCCAGAGGACAATACGCCATGCACGGTCTATCTTTCGTTCTCGGACAAAGAAGCGGCAGAAAACTGGCTCGCGGCGCAAGGCATCGAAAGAAAGTTCGACCGCAGTCAAAACATCATCGTGAGAATGGAGGGTACGGAATATGGAACTGCGTCGAATTAAAATCAGCCAGCTCAAAGAAGCAGACTACAACCCCAGACAGACACTCAAACCCGGCGACGCGGAATTTGAAAAACTCAAACGCTCT
>CAZQPZ010000115.1:0-2641 GCA_964595395.1 uncultured Lachnospiraceae bacterium
AATGATGTTTGCACTTTTCACAGACATTCCTATGCAAGAGGTAAAAGCAAAAGTGGCAAAGGACATTGTTCAGGCTAAAAAAGACTTGTCTTTTGAAGTAACAAAGTTTGTTCGCGGCGAGGCAGATGCAATTGAAGCACAACGCATGAGTGAAAACCTTTTTGCTCAGGGCGGTAATGATGCTCCAGAATTTGTGTGTTCTATGTCAGAATACCCACTAAATATTGTGGATGCGCTTGTAAAAACGGGATTATGTACGTCTAAAAGCGAAGCGCGCAGACTTATTGAAGGCGGCGGCGTTAGCGTGAATGGCGAAAAGGTTGCGGCTGTGGATTATGCTGTTGAGCCAGACAGCCTTATCAAAAAAGGCAAGAAAAGTTTTATAAAAGTTAAGGGCGTATGAAAGCGTTAGAAGGGCTTCTTGAGATCAATAAATCTAAGTTTTATTATTATAGAATTGAGGGCGACTTAGCCGCTTTTGAAGCTGATTTAGAGGAAATAAAAAAAGAGCATAAAAAGGCCACTCATGTGTGTTTCGGCTATTCTTTCTCTCAGCCATTCAGCGAAAAGGCGTGGGATGATGGCGAGCCTAAGGGCACGGCAGGATGTCCAATACTCTCTGTAATTCAAAAGAAAAAACTCTCCAATGTGGGAGTTATTGTTGTTCGCTACTTTGGCGGAATTAAATTGGGCGCGGGCGGACTTGTTCGCGCTTACACAAAGTCGGCGTCGTTGGCGCTTGGCTAGGAGGACAAATTGCTTATAACTGAAATTAAAAAGGTGGGCAAAGGCGAAAGATATTCGATATTCATCGATGATATTTTTAATGGCACTTTGGAAGCTGAAATTTTGGTTAGAGAGAAATTGAAAACTGGCGAAGAAATATCTGAGGAGCGCCTTACTCAAATCAAACTTGACAATGGTAAGCTTGCCGCATTTTCGCGCGCGATCTCCTATATTGAAAAAGGACTGCGCACTGAAAAGCAGCTCCGCGATTATCTCAAAGAAAAGGGCTATCTAGCCGAGAGCATTGATGAAGCAATCGTAAAACTTAGCGAGTATGGTTATATTGATGACGGACTGTTTGCTGAAAGTTACATCCGCACTTATAAAAACAAAAAGGGCAGAATGAAACTTAAGTTTGAGCTTGCCTCTAAGGGTGTGTCAGCTGAAACTATTGAAGAAAAATTGGATGAACTTTTAGAAGAAGAGGAAACTTTGCTAGTTTGCCTTAAGCTTTTAAAAAAGTATCTTAAAAATAGGGAAATGGACGCTAAACTTCGCGCTAAGGCATACGCTCATCTTATGAGTAAAGGTTTTGAGGGCGATGTGATTTCTAAAGCACTTAGCGAGGTTAAAGATGAAAGTTGGGATTGATATTGAAAACATTTCGCGCATGAGTGAAAAGTTGCTTGACAAAATTGCAACTCAAAAAGAAAGGGAATATGTGAACTCTTTTGCAGATAAAAAGCCGCGCATAGCATCGCTTTGGTGCGCTAAAGAGGGAGTTATAAAAATGCTTGGAGCAAAAGAAGTAAGCTTTCTTGACATCGAGATTTTGCACACTGAAAACGGCAGACCATATGTGAATCTTAAGGGTAGTGCCAAAACTGAATTCAAAGCCCAAGGCCTTACTCAAATCGACATTTCCATATCTCACACAGACGACCTTGCAACAGCAATAGTTATAGCACAGTAAAAAACTCTTGGGCAACCTAAGAGCTTTTTTTACGCTAATACAAGACTTGATCTTACCAACTTAAAATCAAAACCATAAAAACTTGTGCTCTCTGCTCCAAATCCCTTTAAAACACTAGCAAAAACGTTAGTGTTTTTTCTTTAAGTGTACACATTTTTTAAATCCCTACACCTTTTTAGACCTAAAGAGTGTTTAGATGCTAAAATTAAGCAATTCTGACCTTTCAAATACTTTTAAAACTTTCTAAAAATGATACGAATTTGAATAAACATTATAATTTTTTATACAAATAAAGAAAAAGTGTGATATAATGCAGTCATGCCAAAGAAATTGTATAAGCATGAATATAAAGGAAAGTATAAGTTCATAAAGAAGTGGTTTGATGACAGAGAGGGTATAGAATTTGAACATAAAATAGATGAGTGGTTATCTCAATTCGATACAGAGGAACAAAAATTTTTGTTAGAATGTTTAAGACGATACTCATTTTTTCGTGCTGCTGAATATCGATATGGACAAAAAATGTTATATTTAAAATTTCTTGAAAAATATCCATTATGGAAAGATAATTACTATATATTTAAAATTTATAAAAAAGATGCTTCCTATTCAGATAATTTTTTTAACGATTTTTGGTTTATAAACAAATTGAAATATAAATGTAAGCAGAATATAGAAGATTTTCAAGAGTATTTTGATGATATTGACAATTTTATCTTCATAGATGATTATATAGGATCTGGAAATACAATAACAAAGTATTGGATGCATTTATTAGAAAAATATCCCAAATTAAGAAACAAAAAGTTTATTATGTTAACGCTTTATTTAACAAGGTCGGGAAAGTTAGCATTAGAGAATTTTGCAATGGATAATAATATTGAGTTGGATGTTATATATTTCAAGTTGGGAGATAAATTTTTTAAAGAAGGAAAGTATTTT
>CAZQPZ010000116.1:0-2609 GCA_964595395.1 uncultured Lachnospiraceae bacterium
ATTATAAAAGATGTTACGAAAAGTCTTAATAACGAGGGAGCGTTTATTGGCTCAATCGAAAAAGTTGTTAAGATGAGTAATGATAATATTGAAATAGATCCACGACTTAGCTTTGAACTTAATAAATTTGTACAAAAGTCGCTTACTGATTGCAATGAAATTTTTCAAGCACAAAAAGATTTTGGCTTATCATTTTTCAGAGATAAGGAGGCTGATGTATGGGGGAGATAAACGAATTTTCTTGCTTAGTTCAATTTATTGATAAGATTGTTGAGTTTATGGAGTTAAAAAAATTAGATCAAGCAATCGCTCTTGCCTCTAGCGCAAAAGCTTTAGCTCTGGGTTTGGAGCTAATTAGTAGCATTAACAGTGAAGATTAAAAAAACTGAGGTTAACCTCAGTTTTTTTGTTTTTCTATTCTTAAATCTTTTCCCCTCATTTCAATTACTATGGATTTTGATTTATCCATGAGGCGGGAGAAGATGCGTTCATCATAGCGGTCGCGAACATCTTCAGGGTAGAGGTTAGAAGTGATAACTGTTCTAAGCCCGCGTGACTGACGCTCGTTGATTAAAAGATATAAATATTCTCTTGTTACATTTCTATAAACTGGCTCGGTGCCAAGGTCATCTATAAACAGCGCTTCAACTGAAAGAAGCTCGCTGGTGAGTGCTGCCTTTTCATCTTCACTTGAGGTGTGGATTGCAAGGAATTTTTGATTGAGTGCAAACGCTGTTAATATTTGTGTGATAATGCCTTGAGAGATAAGTTCATTTGCCATGCACTTTGTGAGATATGTTTTGCCTGTGCCTGCGCAGCCACAGATATACACAGATGTTTTCTCTGTTTGAGCTGAGCACCATTTTTGAAGAAGGGCATAAATTTTTTGCGCTTTTTCTTTATCTTCAAAAATGTTGAAGTTTGATTTGTCAAAACTCTCTAATTTATTAAAGCCGCTTTGGCTAATCAGAATGCGTGCCATTTCTCTTTTAAGGCAGCTGCAATACTCGCCGTTGATAGTTCCGTTGTCTTTGCACTTTGGGCATGAGTAGCTGGTGGTAATTGGTGCTAAATTGTGCTTTTTGATAACTTTTTTTAAGTTTTCTTTAGCTTTTTCAATATTAGAGTTGTTATTTTCGCCAAAAGCCTCATTTTTAGCATTTTCAATTTTGGCTTCAACAAAGGCATTATAGGCGGTTTGAAATTCCTCAATTTTCATTGCACAAACAAGATTTGCTTTCGCCTCTTCCTCTGCCGCTCTGCGCTTTTCTCTAATTACAGCCATTGCCTGGTCGACAATTTTTTGTTTCATATTTTCTCCTTACAGCTCAATTTCATCAATTGACTGAATCATTGCTTGATAGTCTTCTTTTGAATAAGATCTTCCTTTAATCTCGCCTTTGATAGGAAGTGGCTCGGCCACTTTTGGAGCAAGCTTCTTTGCATCCTCAAGAGTTTTCACATTTGCCTCGTGCCAAGAAGCAAGCAGCCTTGCCATGTATGGGAATGGGGAGAGCTTGCCAGTTGAAAGGGAAGCCGCATATTCAATAATTTCATCAGAGAGCTTCCAATCGTTCTTCCAAGTTTTAAAGCTTTCGCGATCAAAAGAATTTACTCTTCTTGAAAGTCCTAAAATCTCAAGCACTTTTTTGATTTGCTCATCACTTGACACAATGCTTTCAAGATATTGGTTAAGTGCAACCAGAGTGAGAATGCCAAGTTTGTAAAGTTTCTGCACAAGACTGTTGAAAGCCTCAAGTGAGCGGATAGAACTTTTAAAGGCGTGACTTGAAAGGGCGATGAGTGCCTCTTCCTCAAAGCCAAGATTAATCCAAGGCAGAATGTAAGTTTCAATTTCGCTGTCTAGGCTTTCATAATAAAGACCAAGATTTTTGTTGATCCGTTTTGCAAGGGCATAGAGAGCGTCTTTGTTGTTAAGATAGTCTTGAATTTCATTTGCAGACATTTTGCCAGCCATGAAATATTTTTCAAGCAGACCATTAAGTTTTTCGCAGCCGCCTTTTTTCTTCATGCTTTTTGCAACGAACAAAATTGTTTCGTCATCAAAGCCCATGCCTTCTGTCCATTTTTGATACATCTCGCGCTCTTCAATAAAAGATGAACGCTTGATGCCCAAAGTTTTGAGAATGTTGTCAAGTTTAAGGAATGTGCCTGTAATTTGGCAAAGTTTTTCCTCAACATCTTTAGCGGTGAGAATGTTCTCTTTAGCCCAATTTTTTGCAACGGTGAGGATGTAGTTATAACCCACCGCTTTTTGTTTGCTCTCAAGGCAGTAATTCATAATCATGAGCAGCGCTTCCTGCTCCATGTGGCTCTTTTCTAAAAATTCGTAGTATTCGCCATACTCAGTTTTTGTGATTTCGCGCTTACCTGCAAAAAGCTCTTGTGCCTGCATATTAAACTTTTCATATTTTTCAGGCTTGAAAAGTCTGCTGCCGGAAATCACATCCTTAAGGGGTTTGTAAAGAACTTGGATAGGGTAGGTTGAAAGCACTTGCACAAGCCCTTGCTCTTCCCAGTATCTAAACGCGCTTTCAAGGTCGAGCTCAGAAATGTTAAGCTTCTTAGCGAACTTATCAAAAGTGTTA
>CAZQPZ010000117.1:0-2574 GCA_964595395.1 uncultured Lachnospiraceae bacterium
ACCACTTAAAGGTTTGATATTTGACAGTTTCTATGATAACTTCAAGGGCGCAGTCTGTCTTGTAAGAATTTTTGACGGAAAAGTTAAGGCGGGCAATCAAATTGAATTTATGCAGACGGGCAGAAAGTTTGATGTGACTGAAGTTGGCATTTTCAATCCTAAAATGCAACCAGTAAATGCTTTGGAGGCGGGCGAAGTTGGCTATGTTGCCGCTTCAATCAAAAGCTTGTCTGATGTGCATGTGGGTGATACTATCACTCATGTTGATAATCCAACAAGTGAGGCGCTGCCGGGATATAAGGTTGTGCAACCAGTTGTCTATTGCGGAGTGTTCGCTGTTGACGGCTCAAAATATAACGAGCTTAAAGAGGCTCTTTTAAAACTTAAGCTTAATGACGCAAGTTTGCAGTTTGCGCCAGAAGTTTCTCAGGCGTTAGGCTTTGGCTTTAGATGTGGATTCTTGGGACTACTCCACCTTGAAATCATCACAGAGCGCATTGAGCGCGAGTTTAATATAGACATCATCACAACCGCGCCAAGCGTGTCCTATAAGGTTGTGAAAACAAACGGGGATGAGCTTGAAATTTCTAACCCAGCAAATCTTCCTTCCTCAGTTGAAATTGATAAGATATATGAGCCAATGGTGGCGGCAAGCATTTTTGCACCTCCGTCATATGTAGGAAGCGTTATGCAGCTGTGCCAAGACAAGCGCGGCGAGTATAAAAACATGGTTTATCTGGACGCATCACGTGTGCGACTTGAATACAGTCTGCCGCTGGGCGAAATTATTTATGATTTCTTTGACAGACTTAAATCAATCACAAAAGGCTATGCAAGTTTTGACTATGAAATGGATGGCTTCAAACCAAGCAAACTTGTGAAGCTTGACATTCTGCTTAACGGCGAAAAGTGTGATGCGCTTTCGCTTATCGTGCATGAGGATTCTGCTTATGGCAGGGGAAGAGCAATTGCCGAAAAGCTTAAAAAGATTATCCCTCGTCAACTTTTTGAAGTGCCAATTCAGGCAGCCATTGGCAACAAGATCATTGCAAGAGAAACAATCAGCGCGCTTAGAAAAGATGTGCTTGCAAAGTGCTATGGCGGCGATGTGACAAGAAAAAGAAAGCTGTTAGAAAAACAAAAAGAGGGCAAGAAGCGCATGAGACAGATCGGCTCTGTTGAGATTCCGTCTGAAGCATTTTTGTCAATCCTCAAATTGGACGACGAGCAATGATAGGCATATATGTGCATATTCCATTCTGTGAAAGTAAATGCGTTTATTGCGCATTTGCTTCTTTTATTTGCGATAAATCAGCTCAAGACAAATACTTTGATGCACTTAAAAAAGAAATTGAAAATTGCACGTATCTAGACCGCGAAGTAAGCTCCATATACTTTGGCGGAGGCACTCCAAGCTGTGTGAGTGAAGATAAAATTTCTGTCATTATGGAAGCGATAAATAGGCACTTTAAAGTGCTTGAAAATGCGGAAATTACAATCGAGTGTAATCCTTGTTCAGCGACCTTTGAAAAACTTAGTGCTTACAAAAAAATGGGCTTTAATCGAATCAGTTTTGGAGTGCAATCGCTTGACAATAAAGTGCTGAAATTCTTGGGCAGAAGGCATAACAAAAGAGAGGCTCTTGAGGCCCTTGAAAACGCTCGCAGGGCTGGCTTTGAAAACATTTCCGCTGACCTTCTTCTTGGGCTCCCGGGCGGCGATGTGATTAAAGATGCAGGCGTTTTAATCAAGAAAGGCGTGAAGCACCTTTCAGCTTACATGCTTCAAGTGGAGGGTGGCACGCCACTTTTTAACATGGTTAATAACAAAGAAATTAATCTTCCATCAGATGATCAAACTGCTGATAATTACAATAGATTAGCGTTATTTTTGGATAAAAATGGGCTAAAACGCTATGAAATTTCTAATTTTGCTTTGGAAGGCTTCGAAAGCAAACATAATTCAGCTTATTGGACGGGACAAGCTTACTTAGGATTCGGCCTAGGCGCGCACTCGTTTGACGGCAAGGATAAGCGCTGGGCAAACGCGGCAAATTTTGATGATTACTATGCCGGCAAAGTGCAAACAGAAAAGCTTTCTGAACTAGAGCGCGACGAAGAAATCATCATGCTGGGGCTAAGGTGCAAGTATGGCTTTAACATAAATTCGCTTTCATGTGACTTATTAAAAAACAAAAATTTTAGTGATTTAATTTCTCAAAATATAATAACAAAAAAGGGCGACATTGTCACCCTTAATCCTAGTTTCTACGAAGTTTCAAACTCTGTGATTTTAAAACTTTTGGAGGAATAAAAAATCTTCAAAACATTGCCGCTTCTCGTCTTCAGACATTCCAAAAGATATATCATCTTCATCTCTATAAAGGTTTATTATTTTTAAACCTTTTCTTTTTGCATAGTTCATAATGGTTAAGGCGCCACTTATAGATTTTTTTGAATTGACATAGCAAATAAGGTGGTTACATTGATCTATCATTTGTTTGTTGCTTTCAGTTATTCTGCGCTTGAAATAATGTTGTTCAATTTCAAACATAGTAACTTTTACATCATGATA
>CAZQPZ010000118.1:0-2542 GCA_964595395.1 uncultured Lachnospiraceae bacterium
ACTGCTCGAGCGAAGAGAAATGCACCGAAAACTGCTCTTGTGGCGACAAATCAGCCGAATACTTAGAGCTTGCAAAGCGCATTCAAGCCGAATTTGAAAACTTTAGAAGGCGTACAGACATTGAGCTTAAAAAAGCAAAGGAAGATGGCGAAATTAATGTTATTGAAGCATTTTTACCTTGTCTTGACACATTTAAGGTTGCAAAAAAATCTATTGAAGACGCAAAAGTGCTTAGCGGTGTTGAAATGATTGAAAATGGCATTTTGCAGGCGCTTAATAAAATTGGTGTTGAAAAAATTGATGCCATTGGCAGCACTTATGATCCACATCTTCACAACGCAATTGCCGTTATGAGGGCGGAGGACAAAGAAAACGATATCATCTTGGACGAGTACCAAGCAGGATATAAATACAAAGATAAAGTAATCAGATATTCAAAGGTTATTGTCAACAAAAAGGAGGATTAATATTATGGGAAAAATTATTGGAATTGACCTTGGAACAACAAACTCTTGCGTGGCTGTTATGGAAGGCGGAAAGCCAACAGTTATCGCTAACGCAGAAGGAGACAGAACCACACCTAGCGTTGTGGCTTTAACGAAAGAGGGCGAGCGCCTTGTAGGTAAAGTGGCAAAACGCCAAGCTGTTGTTAACAGTGATAACACAGTTATGTCAATTAAAAGAGAAATGGGCTCAAACTACAAAGCAAAACTTGGTGGAAAGGAATATTCTCCACAAGAAGTTTCTGCTATGGTGCTTGCAAAACTTAAAAGTGATGCAGAAAGCTATATTGGCTCTCCAGTAACTCAGGCTGTTATTACAGTGCCTGCTTACTTTAACGACTCTCAACGCCAAGCAACTAAAGACGCTGGAAAGATTGCCGGACTTGAAGTTTTAAGAATTATCAACGAGCCTACTGCTGCTGCGCTTGCATATGGACTTGATAAGGGCGAAAACAACAACCAAAAAATCTTAGTTTACGATCTTGGTGGAGGAACATTCGATGTTTCTATCCTTGAAATTGGAGACGGAGTTTTTGAAGTGCTTTCAACAAACGGAAATACTCGTCTTGGTGGAGATGACTTCGATAACAGAATTATCGACCTTTTAGTTGAAGAATTTAAGAAAGAAAACGGAACAGATCTTTCAAAAGATAAACTTGCAATGCAAAGACTTAAAGAGGCTGCTGAAAAGGCTAAGATTGACCTTTCTGCAACTCCAAAAACAACCATTTCACTTCCATTTATTTCAGCTGACGCAAACGGACCTAAACATATGGAATATGAGCTTTCACGCGCTAAGTTTGATGCTCTTACTGAGGATCTTGTTAAAGAAACAATTGAGTGCTGCAAACGCGCTTTAAGCGACGCTAGGCTCTCAAATGCTGACATCAACAAAGTTATCTTAGTTGGTGGATCAACAAGAATTCCTGCTGTTTTTGATGCTGTTAAAGCTTTCACTGGCAAAGAGCCTTACAAGGGTGTTAACCCAGACGAATGTGTGGCTGTTGGTGCTGCAATTCAAGCTGGTGTGCTTGGCGGAGAAGTTAAAGATGTTCTTCTTCTTGATGTTACACCACTTTCACTTGGAATTGAAACTTTAGGCGGAGTTTTCACAAAGCTTATTGAAAGAAACACAACAATTCCAACCAAAAAATCTCAAATTTTCTCAACTGCTGCTGACAATCAGCCAGGCGTTGACATTCATGTTCTTCAGGGCGAAAGAGAGTTTGCTGCTCAGAACAAAACTCTTGGCAGATTCCAACTTTCAGACATTCCACCAGCACCAAGGGGAGTGCCACAAATTGAAGTTACTTTTGATATTGATGCAAACGGAATTGTTAAAGTTTCTGCAAAAGACCTTGGCACAAACAAGGAGCAGAACATTACAATCACAGCTTCTTCAAACCTTAAAGATGAGGACATCGAAAAGGCTATCAAAGAGGCTGAGGCTCACGCTGAAGAAGACAAGAAGAGAAAAGAACTTATTGAAACTAAAAACCAAGCTGATAACATGGTTTACACATTAGAAAAAATGCTTAAAGAAAACGGCGACAAGATTTCCGAAGAGGACAAGAAAACTCTTGAAGCTGAAATTGAAAAAGACAAGAAAGTTTTTGAAGGCGACAACATTGATGAAATTAAAGCCTCACTTGAAAGCTTAACAAAAGTTTCAAATGACATCTTTACAAAGATGTATCAAGCAGCTGGCGCTAATGCACAAAACGCAGGCGCGGGCAGCGACAAGAAAAACGATGACGGCGACCCAGAAGTAGTTGTTGAATAAATTCTTTTTGCAAAAGGATGAAAATGATTAAAAATTTAATGGTTGTTGATATGCAAAATGGTCAGATGAAGGATGGGAAGAACACCTTCCTTCTTTCTGGCATCAACAAGTTTTTAAGCGAAGAGAAGTTTGATAACGTTTTCTACACCAGATATTTTAATCATGAAGAAAGCCTTTTCTATAAAGTTTTAAACTATCAAAAAATGTTGACTGAAGAGGATGTCGAAAGTTGCGTAGACCAAATTGAAAACAGTTT
>CAZQPZ010000119.1:0-2540 GCA_964595395.1 uncultured Lachnospiraceae bacterium
CTCTGTGCAAGCAAGAGTGATATCTTTGCGTTTTGGTGCTGCCATGATTTTTTCTCCTAACAAAAAACTAACACCCCGATTTGGAAGTGTTAGTGTATTTTAACATATTGAGCTCAAGTTGTCAAGAGAAAACACTGGCTATTTTGAACTTTTTTTGAAAGCTTTAAGGTCTGCTGGGGCAACAATGGCATCAACCAATAAAGCCATTTCATTTTTGCCGCATTTTGCAGCCACATCAGCAATGTCTGATGGGAAGTTAAAATCAAAATCATTCGTTACAACATACATAAAAAAGGTCTTCAAAAGAGACTTTGCGAACAAATACGCATCATCATAGTTTTTTCCTGTTGTTGAAATATCCAAATCTGGGAAGTAAACTTTTGTTTCTTCCTCATCTATGTAAAAAATTGCTGGGTAAATAAATTGCTGCATATTTTTCTCCACTTGTATATATTTTAACACAATCATGCATAATTTAGCAAATAATTTTACGTAAAAAAACTTTTTGAATAAAAAAAGCGGGCTATGCCCACTTTAAAAATAAATTATCTAGTCATTCCATCCACGTGCTTATTTGTTCTGTCGCGAAGAGAAACAGTTTGGATACTTGGCGTTACTTTATTTTTTGAGACAAGTATTGTATCTGCTGTAATGTTTATATATTTAAATGTTGGCATGTCGTCCTCCTATTGATATCAACACTATATCACAATTCGAGCCAAATGTAAATACTTTTTTCAAAATTTTTTAAATATTTTTTCGCCTTTATTTTAGTGGCATTTTACATCTTATCTGGGATTTCAATGCCTATGATATCGCAGCCTTCAGTGAGCGCAGCAAGCACGAGTTTTAGAAGTGTAAGGTGCGCTGAACGCACATCTTCGTTCTGCTCTGAAAGGATGTGACAAGAGTTGTAGAACGATGAAAACTCACTTGCAACATTGAAGAGCGCAGCGCAAAGCGAATTTAAGCTCTTTTCTTGGAAACTTGTCATATAGCTTGCTTGAAGCTTATTAAGTTCTAAAATCACATTGCGGTGAATTGGTGCGAAATTAAAGTTTTCTTTAAAGTTGCCAGCCTTTGCTAAGATAGATTTAATTCTGCAAGCAGTGTACTGAATGTAAGGCCCAGTCTTGCCTTCAAAAGCAAGCACTCTGTCCATATCAAAACTGTAATCTTTTTCCACGCTGTTAGATAGGTCTGCAAACTTGAGTGCCGCATTGCCAATCTTGCGTTTAAGATCTTCATCATATTTAGTGCCATTTGCAACAAGCTTTTCTTCAGCTTTGTCATACAAAGTGTTAAGCAGATCTAGCAGTTGCATGTTGCCACCGTCACGAGTTTTAAGCGCCTTGCCGTCCTTGCCATTAATTGTTCCAAAACCTGTATGCCAAAGCTGCTGTCCTTCAGGCGCAATGCCCGCTTTTTTGCAAGCGCGGAATATTTGAACAAATCTCTGCTTTTGACGAACATCTGTAAAATAATGAATGATGTCTGGACTAAAGTTTTTATTTCTCATGTAGATTGTTGCAATGTCCGCAGTTGCATACATATCCCCGCCATTAGACTTCTGCAAAATCAGTGGCGGCATAGGGTTTTCATATCTCTGCACTTCGTCAGGGCTCTTTTTAGGAATTGGAATTTGTTCGCCCTCTTCAGCCACTTCAACAATAAGTGCACCGTCAGAGTAGCTTGCAAGCCCTTTATCTTTAAACATGTTGAGCACTGTTTCAACATAGTCAGTCGCACTGCTTTCGCCGTTCCAAAGGTCAAAATCAACATTAATAAGTCCACAAACGCGTTTAATTTCGCTTACAGACACCTCTCTGAGTCTTTTCCAAAAACCATAATATGGTTCAATCTTCTTTTGGAATGCAAGAGTTAGCTCTTCCGCCCTAGCTTTGAAAGTTTCATCCTCGCTTTTCAGCTTGCTGCCTTTTGGATAGGCAACATTCATAACTTCAAGGGTAAGTTTTTCTTTGCCAGAAATATAATCATTAAGACTTCCTTCTCTTTCAAGTTCAGCCATAATAAGCCCCATTGGCATTCCCCAGTCGCCAAGGAAAATGTCGCTGATAACTTTGTAACCAAGTTTTTTGTAAAGTCGTTTAAAAGACTCTCCAATGTTGAATGAACGCATGTGGCCAATGTGCATAGCCTTTCCAATGTTTGGTCCGCCGTAGTCAATATATAAGTTTTTACCTTTGCCAACCTGTGCAGGCTGTCCTGAGCTAAGCTTTTGCGCAAGCGCTTTAATGCCAGCATCTTTAAGCTTAACATTTATAAAAGCTGGGCGCGCAACAGAAAACTCATAAAGCTCGTTTCCCTGCAAGTAAGAAACAACATTGTTTGCCACATCAAATGGACTCATATGTAAATTTTTTGCAAGCGCAAATGCGCTGTTCGATTGAAAGTCGCAAAGCGCAGGCATAGATGAAAAAGAAAGGGAAAACTCTTGTGGGTATCCCTCTGCTTTTGCCGCGTTATTTAATAAGTCTGCAAGTTCTTTTCTAATCAATTTCTCTTCTTCCTTCCATCGC
>CAZQPZ010000120.1:0-2531 GCA_964595395.1 uncultured Lachnospiraceae bacterium
CGGAAGGGGCTCAACACTATCTACATACTCGTTTGGTTTGGCCGTTGCCATAAACGAAAGATCAACACCGGGGTTAAGGTCAAGAAAACATGTTGGAATCCAACGAAACAAATAGTAGAAAACCACCCGTCTGCGTTTTTTCTCAACCGGCAAATCTCGCAAAAGCGGCTGGAGCTCGAAAACTTGATTGCAGGGAAACTGCAACCGGGCGAACCTTTTGGGGCAAAAGACCTTGATCGGCTCTTATATGAGGCAAAGAATCCGGAGTGTAGTTCCCCCGACTTCATCGCTTACATGTTCAAGTCTATGCAGAACAGCCCGCAACTAAAGGATGCGACTATACAGAACCAATACAAAACCTATATCCGGCTGAAAAACTATTATGGAATCTTGCCGTTTGAGGCCATAAATTATAACTTGCTGCAAGACTTCAACGCCCGGTGCCTTAAGGATGGTTTGGCTCAAAACACAATTTCCTGTCAGCATAAGAATATCAAGGCCATGTTGAACCGGGCGCGGGTTGAGGGGGTCTATACCTATACTGAACAAAAGTGGCCGTATCTGAATTTCAAGTTCCCGAAGATTAAGGGAAACCGGGATTGCTTGACAAAACAGGAACTGGCAGCCCTTGAAACGGCCGAACTTCCCGGTCATTTGGATATAGCCCGTAGAATGTTCCTTTTTATTTGTTATACTGGTCTGCGAATCTCGGACTTTGTGAGAATAAAATCCGATATGCTCGATATGGACGGGGTGCTGCATCTGACCCCTCAAAAGACCGAAACCACCTCGTCTGCCAAGGTAATGTTGCCGCTAAAAACGCTCTTTGCCGGGAAACCCTATCGCTTGGTTTGACCTCAATAAGGGAACCTCCACAGGTCGGTATTTCAATCCCGATATGCTCTTCTGGACTTCCATGGTTTCCTGATTTTTTTCAACAAACATAAACAGTTGAAAATCAAAAATAAAGCCTGCGCAAAATTGCGGGGTTTTGCATATCCTTTTATCTCGGAAAAGGACGGCTCAAAATCAGCGAAAAATCTGTAAGACTGTAAGGCTGTCTTATTGCATTGGTTTACAAACATTACAATCCTTACAGATCACAATTTTCGTTCTGTAAGCGGCATTTTTCGGCTCGAATTCCTTACACATTACAAATCCGAAAAATCTGTAATGAAGATTTGTAATGTTTTATATTGCTGTTAATCAATATAAAATATCATATCATTACAGTCTTACAGATTTTTCGCTAAAAATTTCGTTTTTCGGCGTTTTTGGTTTGTTTTTTACGGAAAATGATGTATCTTTGTTCAAACAAAGCATCGCCATACTTTCTTGTATGGTCTAAAGCCGCTCAATGCGGCTTTTTAATTTTTGGCATATGAATACAAGAGTTACTTTTTACGTTGATGGCTTTAATTTTTATTACGGACTGAAACGGATGAAACGCGTTGATCCCAGTTGGCATCACTTTTACTGGCTTGATGTAGTGAAATTTTTCAGTCAGTTTCTCGGAGCCGATCAGGAATTGGCCAAAGTTGTTTACTTTACCGCTTCGCCTCTTGATCCAGAGAAAAGCAGCCGACAAAGTGCTTTCCTCAATGCAAACGCCTTACTGAACCCGAATAAGTTTGAAATTGTACGCGGCAAGTACATCAATAAAACTATACAGTGCCCGCATTGCAGAACATCCATCAATCGACCTGAAGAGAAAAAGACAGATGTTAATCTGTCTGTCCGGATGATGGGAGATTGTTTTAAGAATCTTACAGATGTGGTGGTACTTGTCAGTGCGGACACAGATTTGATACCTCCACTCGATTTTATCTTTAATAACTTTGATAATAAGAAAATTAAAGTTTATTTTCCTCCAACCAACAATAGTTTCGATATTGCTTCATTTATGAAAGCTCATCGGAACAATATCATACGGCTGGATGTCAATGAAACAAAATTTGCAAACGCAGTTATGCCTGAGATTGTTTCAGACGGAATAAAGAGTTATACCATCCCGGAATATTGGAAATAAAGTTGTCGGATTGTTAAGTACATCGGCGTATCTTTGAATAGGTGTTGTCGACCTCCAACGGATACCCTTGTTGGGAAATCAGCAAGCAGATACAATCTTTGAATAGATCCTGGTTCTCCGGTTTCACGAAGCGGGCAAGCGTATAAGATTCCATAGGGAGCGTTGATGTACGTGACCGAGGCGCGCGGCCGAAAGCAAGGCAGCAGACCGCGCCTTAACCTATCTATCGGTTGACGGATTAGAAGGTGTGAGATGCAACGCCGCCGAGGTTGCGCCTGAGGGAGCGTACTGATGTACGTGACCGAGGCGCGCAGCCGACAACAAGGCAGCAGACCGCGCCTTAACCTATCTATCGGTTGACGGATTAGAAGGTGTGAGATGCAACGCCGCCGAGGTTGCGCCTGAGGGAGCGTACTGATGTACGTGACCGAGGCGCGCAGCCGACAACAAGGCAGCAGACCGCGCCTTAACCTATCTATCGGTTGACGGATTAGAAGGTGTG
>CAZQPZ010000121.1:0-2503 GCA_964595395.1 uncultured Lachnospiraceae bacterium
CTGCTTAGTGAGCTTTATAATGTCGTCAAGCGCTTTTGCTTCATCTTCGCAATCAAAGCTTATCTGCGACTTAACAAAATTAATTTGAGCGCTTTTCACACTCTGCAGTTTATTAATTTCGCCTTCAAGAAATTTTGCGCAATTTGCGCAATCCAGTCCTTCAATTTTAACTTTTTTAGTCATTATCGTTCTCCAATATATGCTGCATGCTGATGTCGAACACTTCTTTCACATGCTTGTCAGCAAGGCTATACCAAACCTCTTTCCCCTCACGGCGAGCTTTAATAAGATTCATCTCCCTCAAATTTTTAAGCTGATGCGAAACGGCTGACTTTGTCATGTTTAATAGAACAGATATGTCGCACACACACATTTCACTGTGATCAAGAAGGTCGATAATCTTAATTCTTGTGCTGTCGGCAAGCGCCTTATAAAAATCTGCAATGTTAAGAAGAACTTCTTCCTCACTCATCTTTACTTTCGCATTTTTTACAACATCTTCGTGAATAACATCACAGTCGCAACCCATATTCTTTTTTTCACAACCACAATTGCAATTTTTCATGTTTTCCCCTTTTGTTTACATAAGTTTATATATGATTTTAGTTGAATACTTATTCAATCGTTCTTATTATAGTTGAAGGCTCGCTCAACTGTCAAGCGTTTTTCAAAGATTTTAAAAAAATTTTTTTGAATATTTAATCTGTGAAAAACAAAGACTATTTTTAAATATTGGAGGTTAAAAATGTTTGGACTTCAGCCAGTTTTTTGGGTGCTAATAAACTCATTTATTTCATTTATCTATCTTTTTATCATTTCAAAGATTCTTGGCAAAAAGCAAATTGCGCAGCTTGAATTTATTGACTATGCGGTTGGAATTTCACTTGGATCTATTGCTGCAGATATGGCTGCCGACGGCGAAACACCCTTTTACTTCTATCTTATTTCAATGACTATATTTTTCCTGCTTGCACTTTTTGTGGCAGTGATCGGACGGAAAAACACCTTCTTTAAACGCGTCCTTAAAGGCAAACCAGCCACACTAATTTATGAGGGCAAAATTAATTACAAAGAGCTCAAGAAAAATAAGATCGATGTTAACGACCTTCTTTCTATGCTTAGAGATAAAGACTATTTTGACATCAACGATGTCGCATATGCTGTTTTTGAGCCAAGCGGAAAGCTGTCTGTGCTTCCAAAAGGCAGCCAAAAACCTGTTGTGATTGAAGATGTTAACAAAAGTGCAATTGAAGAAAGCTCACTGTCAAATGTGCTTATAGCTGACGGCAAGGTGTCAAAATCAGGGCTCAGCGAAATTAATAAGGATAAAGATTGGCTTTTTAACAAGCTGAAGATTAAAAACAAAAAGGACATCAACAACATTGTTTTAGCAGTGTATGATGAAAAAACAAAGAAAATATCAGTTCATTATAAAACTGAAGTTTAAGGGCATTATGCCCTTTTTTGATTAAATTTTACTTATTAGGAGTTCAAAAATAAAAAAGGGCTTAAGCCCTTTAAAACTTTTTAATAAATCTTTTTTCCAGCATGCCATTTTTTGAAATCCTAAAATTTTTATAAAACACAACAAGCAGCATGCTTACCCCGATAATTCCTGATACAGCCTGCCCTATTTCTGTGCAATAGCCAGTAAGCAGCAATGTTGACAAAAGCGTTCTTATAATCATTTCTATAACCGCTATGCTTGTTGCTACAAATGGAGAATGTTTTAGTTGCAAATATGTCATGATGTTTACATGAAGAATACTTGTAATAAAATCGACCGCTTGAATCGCAAGGCAAATCGCTACAATAGTTAAATTCACTTTATAGAAAGGATACAATCCGCCAAACATGGCAAGACTGGAAGCAACAACAATCAGAGTAAAAAATGTGGTGTTTTTCAGCGCGCGCTTGTAATTATATCTTTCATTGACGATATCAATTTTAGCAACAGTGTCCACCGCGTTATAACAATCCCACTGGCTGTCAGTTATAAGCGTTACAAAATTGATTGCCGCAATAAACTCCTCACCCGCACTAAAGGCATTTTTGAATCCGAACAGGTAAATTATAAACATCAGAATATAATCAAAAATGTTGTGAGATTCATATCTAAAATTGCTTTTTATGCTCCACTCAAATTTGAATTTTTTAAATTGCCATATGAGCAGCGCAATGGCGTAAATGCCAATGGCAATAAGCGTTGAAAGGATAATTGCAAGCTGATTTTTAGTGATTAAAGAAACCCCCACAAGCACAACAAAGTTTAACAAATTAAAAGCAATGGAATGAATGTTTCCCAGCTTTTCTTTGTCTTCAAAATACAGTTTTTCAAGCACACAACTAAACACAAATTGAATGAAAAGTTGAATAATTGCATAGATGGCAAATGTTTTGTAAACTGAAGGATCCATACTCATAAACTTGATGTAAGGCTCAATAAAGATAAGCACAATTCCAAACACCACAGCCATTGCAACTATGCCCATAACCATGCCAC
>CAZQPZ010000122.1:0-2499 GCA_964595395.1 uncultured Lachnospiraceae bacterium
CTGATGATTTCAGGGGCGTCGGTTGAAGCGGAGACTGACTCGATGGAGCTTTGGATCATAGACATCTTGTTCTGTGAATCTTTCGCTTAGTTCAACCCCTTCTCCCTCTTTAATAGATCTTAAAAATCCGTCAAAATTTTCAACCTTTTTCTTGGTTAAATTTTTAACAGCGGTAAGGCTAAGCAACCTTTGAGTTAGCAAATAGTCTATAACGCTTAGGAATGCTCCGTTTTCGCCCTTGCCAGAATTTTGATTGCCAAGTTTGCCCAAATTGTCGGCAAGTGAGTGATAAAGTGAAGCAAAGGTTAACATAAAGTCATATGCCTTTTCACTAAAATCGGCAAGCTCATTATCTTCCGCGATTGTTAACTCCTTTGCCCTTTGGTGACAAAACTTCATAACCGTGTCAAGCCCACGTGGATAATCTAAATCTTGCTCGCGATAAAACTTTTTGAGTTGCTTGTCTAGTTTGTCAAATTGTTCAAACACCGAACTATCCAAAGTTGTGCATATGCCCATAATAAGAGGTTTTACGTCACTTGGATAAATCATCCCTCTGCGTTTTGCGTTTGCAATGGCAAATTTTTTCGCTCCATTAAATATTGCCTTAATTCGCTGTGCCCCAATTTCATACGTAGTAAAGTATGAAAACAAGGCACGCTTTTCTTCACTTGTCATTACACTATCGTAGCCATATTGATTGATTAAAGTTTTAAGTTCAATTTGTGTTAGTTTTTGTTCCATTTTCCAATTTTACTCCTAGGATTATTATAACATAAATATCTTGAATTTTCAATAGATATTTTAACAATTATTACATATTTCAGCATATTTAAATATAAAAAAACCTGCAAATCAAGTTTTTCATAAAAATTTTAAAATAAATTTAAAAAATTGTTGACAAAGATCATTTTTTATTATATAATCAACTCAGCATTTGCCTCGTTAGCTCAATGGTGGAGCACTCGGCTGTTAACCGATAGGTTGTAGGTTCGAATCCTACACGGGGCGCCAAAAAACTCGATTTCATCGAGTTCATTTTTTTATCATTAGGATTCGAACCGCACAAGGAGAGCGTATGAATTTAATTTTGGTTACAGGGAAATCTGGTTCTGGAAAATCAACCTTTGCAAAAAAATTAGCAGAAATATTAGGTTATACTTACATTGATGTTGATAAAGTTGCCCACAGCATATATGACAACAAAATGATGCTTGCCAAAGTTGAACAACTTTTTGGCAAAGGCATTTATGATAGCACTGGTTTGTTTGATAGAAAAGCACTGGGCAAAATTGTATTCTCTAAAAAAGGCAGCAAAGAGGTAGAAGAATTTAATAAACTTACTTGGCAATATATGAAAAGCGAAATAGATACAAAGCTTACAGATGGCACTGTTTTAGATTACATCTTTTTGCCTAAAACAGAATATTGGGAGCAAAATTGCTGCAAAATATTGGTGGAAAGCGAGAATGATACGCTTAGGTTTGAAAAGATAAAGCAACGTGACAATGTAACGATTGAATACATACAAAATCGTGAAAGTTCAGGTATTAATTATAATAAAACTGATTTTGACATTGTCGTGCAAAATGATTATTCACAAAAAACAATGCAGGCAAATGTTGAAGACGTGGCAAAAAAAATTAAAGATAAAATTACTATTAAATTTCTTGGGGTGCAAAGCCCGTTTAGTGATAAGTTCTCTGCCTGCCCATCTTACTTGATAAGTTATGGTGCAACAAAAATTCTTTTAGATTGCGGCAGTGGTTCTCATAGGTTTTTTGATATGAAAGATTTAAATGGTTTAAACATCTTTATCTCTCATTTGCATCGCGACCATTACAACGATATTTTTAATTATCAATATTCGTCTTATTCGCTAAATCGTTTAGGAAGAGTAAAAAACAAATTAAACATTTATCTGCCAGAGTTTAAAAGTTTTGTTGCACAGGACATTGTAAACGAGCCTAATTCATATGCAAACTATTATGAGCTTGATGAAAGCAAAAAATATAACATTGGCAAGTTTAAGATAGAGTTTTGCGAGGTTAAACATTCTAAACAGGTAAAAACTTATGCCATAAAATTAACTTTTGGCAAAAAGAAAATTGTATACTCTGCTGATTTGTCTTTTGCAGATAAAGATAAACTTGCAACTTTTGCGAATAGTGCTGATGTGTTAATCTGTGAGGCAAGCTTGTTAAAAGAACATGGCTTTGCCGAAATATGCGACCATTTAACAAGTTATCAAGCTGGTTTAATTGCAAAACAAGCTGGTGTTAAAAAGTTATTGTTAACTCACTTTTGGGCAGAAGAGGATACTAAAAAATATTTAAAGGAAGCCAAACAAAATTTTGAAAATTCAATAATAGGCAAAGAAGAAAAAGAAATATATTTATTTTAGAAAAATTTATGAAAATTGCTTTTTAATCAATGGGTTTGCCCCATTAACAGCAAGCTTTTCATAAGATAAAACGCTTGACGAGTTGTTTTAATTAA
>CAZQPZ010000123.1:0-2491 GCA_964595395.1 uncultured Lachnospiraceae bacterium
CACGCCAACAAGCAGCGCGCCCATAAGCCCCGCTCCATATGTTACAGCAATGGCATCCAGCTCTTCAGGTTTAATGTGCGCCTCTTCAATAGCCTCTTCATACAAATTGGAAATTGCCATAAGGTGATTTCGCGACGCAATTTCTGGCACAACACCGCCAAAGCGTCTGTGAATTTCAATTTGAGAAGAAACAACGTTTGACAAAACTTCCCTGCCATTTTTAACAATGCTGATTGCTGTTTCATCGCATGAGCTTTCAATGGCAAGAATAATTAAGTTTTCTTTGTTTTTAAGTGCCGCAAATTCGGCAGCCATATATTTTTTCATTTTCCCTCTTATATCTTTTGCAAATAGCTGTTAATAAATTCTTGAATATCGCCATCCATAACAGATTGGATATCGCTGGTCTCAAAACTTGTTCTATGATCTTTAACAAGAGTATATGGGCAGAAAACATAGCTTCGGATCTGGCTGCCCCACTCAATCTTTTTAATCTCGCCCTTAATCTCAGCCATATGCTCCATTTCTTCGCGCTCCTTCTTTTCAGCAAGGCGGCTAATGAGCATTTTCATTGCAACTTCGCGGTTTTGTATTTGCGAACGCTGAGTTTGGCAAGCAACAACAATTCCAGTTGGAATGTGAGTGATTCTGATTGCAGACTCAGTTTTGTTAATGTGCTGACCACCCGCACCACTTGAGCGGAAGGCGTCAATCTTAAGCTCGTCTGGCTTGACTTCAATCTCGCCATTCTCTTCAAGTTCTGGCATAACTTCAACACTTGCAAAACTTGTGTGGCGGCGCGAGTTGGAGTCAAAAGGCGAAATTCTAACAAGTCTGTGAATTCCCTTTTCTGCCTTTAAATAGCCATATGCGTTCTCGCCCGAAATGATAAAGTTAACGTTTTTAATGCCCGCCTCATCGCCCTCAAGCACATCTAAAACTGTAAGTTTAAAGCCGTTTTTCTCGGCGTACATTGTGTACATTCTAAGCAACATTTCCGCCCAGTCCTGAGCTTCTGTTCCACCCGCGCCCGCATGAATGTTCATAATCGCATTGCAGCCGTCATACTTGCCAGACAAGAGCGTTACAATTTTAAGTTCAGCCTGTTTTTTTTCAAAGGCATTTAACGCCACTTTTAACTCTTCAAAAAGTTCGTTATCGTCTTCCAGCTCGCAAAGCTCGATAAAAGTTGAAATGTCGTTACTTTGCCTTTCCAAGCCTTCAACTTCTTCCAATAGTTTTTCTTTACTTCTAAGCTTTTTCCCCACCTCACTTACGCGGGCTGGATCAAGATAAAAGTCAGGCGCAAGCTGCTCAGCTTTAAGCTCCTCCGCCTCTTTATTTAATTTTGGGAGGTCAAAGACACTCCTTTAAAAAATTAAAGTTTTCACTAAGGTTTTTGTATTTATCTTTCTCGTTATCAATAACCATATAATCATCTCACTTTTACGCGCATAAGTATAACAAAATAAAAATCTTTTGTCAAACGGCTTAGCCGTGCTTTAGACAGTTGTTATCTGCCCACTACATTTATGTATGCAGACAGAAAAAAAGAGCACCTAAAGCACTCTTTTTATTATTTACATTGTTGCCACCGTACCCGCTGTAAAGCCATTATCCTTTAAGTATTGTAAAATGTTTGTATTATTTTCTAAATAATCACCAGCCCAAACTAAACTCTTTGGCACTGGCATTGATGTAAACTCAGTTGAAGAGTTAACCACCCAAACATCACTGCTAAATGTATTAGTTTCATTTCCAGAAGGATTAGCAATATAGTTTTTATATCTTGTTCCAGCAGCTGTTTTAGACGTTTTTATGATTACATCACAGTAACAACTTGTGTAACCTTTTAAAGATGTACTGCCCGGTGCAAGAGGCCTAACATATGTTATTTCTGCTGCTGTTGCTGGTGCAACTATAATCTCACATCTAGCCACACAATGCATAGCTGTAATCCTTCCATATCCAAGTCCTCCAACATACCTGCCGGTTGCAATTATTGTTCCACTGTTATCACAACTAATAATCTGTGCGTAAGACGCCCCTGCTATTCCACATACACAATTTGCACCTACAACATCACCACTATTATAGCAACTAAAAATTGTTATTCTAATATTATTGATTGAGCCACCAATAATTCCACCAACATAATCTACAGAACTTGCCACCTCTCCAATATTTATACAATTTTGGATTGTTGCAGCTTTTGAGGAATAACCAGTTATCCCACCAACATAACCTGTTGAGCCAGTACCTGTAACGGCTCCAGTATTTGTGCAGTTTTGAACTGTTACATCGGCTGCGTTGATTTGGCCAACTACTCCGCCTACATAATTTGCTCCAACAACTAAGCCGTTATTATAGCAGTTTGCGATTGACTTATTGCCGTTACCAACTATTCCGCCTACATAATTTGCAGTGCCAGTAACATTACCTGCATTAGTGCAGTTTGTGATTGCTTGAACAACATTTCCAGTTATTCCAC
>CAZQPZ010000124.1:0-2478 GCA_964595395.1 uncultured Lachnospiraceae bacterium
AAGGCTAAGGCGGTTGTTAAACTTAAATCTTCCCACATTTGCAAGGTTATAATAAGCATCTGAGAAGAAGAAAGCATTAAGATAGTTTCTTGTTGACTCAGCAGATGGAACATCTGATGGACGAGATTTTCTTGCGAACTCTAAAAGAGCTTCGTCCTGAGTTTGTTGAGGTTCACGGTCAAGAGCCGCTTTAATATATTTGTTTCCGCCAAAGAGCTTTTCAATTTCAGCGCTTGTAAAGCCAAAGCACTTAAGGAAAAGACCAATTGAGAATTTATGTTGACGGTCAACAACCATTTTAACAGCTTCATTTGCACCCTGCTCAATTTCAAGCCACATTCCTCTTTCAGGGATCATTTGAGCGCGAAGAGTTGCATTGTCGTCCTTCTCTCTTGTAAGATAAACACTTGGAGAACGCACGATTTGAGAAATAATAACTCTTTCAATTCCGTTTGTAAGGAAAGAGCCATTTTCGCTCATAAGAGGCACATCACCAAAGAAAACTTCTTGCTCTACAGCTTCGCCAGTTTCTTCAATAACAAATCTAGCCTTAACTTTAAGTGGAACAGAGTAAGAAGCGCCTCTACGTTTGCACTCCTTCATGTCATATTTAGGCTCAGTTGCAAGGTTAGTGTCAAGAAAATAGAGTTTTGCCTTTTTGCTGTAGTCCTCTACAGGAGAAAACTCATCAAGCACACTTCTAATGCCCTTTTCAATGAAATTTTTATATGAGCTTTTTTGAATATCAAGAAGGTCAGGGATTGGAACGATATCGTCAAGCTTTGCGAAAGAATATCTTTCAGTTTTTCCAAATTTTTGTTTCTTTAAAGTTAATGGCATCTGTCTTTCTCCTTAAAAAATTTGTAACAAAATTGCAATAACGACAAAAAAAGGGCATAGGCCACCCATAGCGCCTAAATCCCCTTTTTTAAGTTTTAGAAGTCATTTTTCATCCAGTTACGCATTCGTTAATGCCATAATAACACAAACTGGACAGTTTTGTCAACTACTTTTTTAAATATTAATTAAAATTATGCAGTTTTGGCAAGAAGTTTGGCTTCAAATGCAAGTGTTTTAAAGCCACCTACATTTGATTGCCAAATTTTATTGTTTTCATCAGTAAAAGTGATAAATTCAAGTTCTGCCAAAACGCTTTCTACACCTTCAGCAATAATTGCACTATTTTCCACTGAATTCTCGCCACTATCAGATCTGCGGCCTCTAATCCAAGTATAAGCATCAGTACCATATTCATTCTGAGTTACAGTAATCTTACTGTTACCCTTTCTTGCAAATATGGTTGTAAAGCCTTTGTCAAGGTCATTATCATTATTTAATGATTGATAGCCTTTAATTGAAGAGTTGTAAACGTTTACACCAGCCATATTGTTATTAAGTGCGTATGTAACTTCTAAACTATCCGGAACCTCCGTCAGTTGAACCTCTTCTTTTCCTTCCTTATCTTTTACTTTTCCTAAAGTGCCATCAGAGCCAATCATGTATTCAGATATGAATGTGTAACCATTAACATTCTCTCCTGCAGTATTCGGATATTTAGCTCTAGCAACAATTCCGCCTTCGCTTGCAGAAGACTTATCTTGAACAATGATGTTATAGATTGTTGTTGTGTAAATATTGTCAAGATTAATAGAAGGGTTAGCATTTTCTGGTGTTCCGCCGATAATGCCGCCAACGTTTGCTTTTATTTCAGACGAATAAGCATGCGAGTCAACTTGAATGTCGGCTTGTGAGTATGAATGAGAAATTGAAACAACTGCTCCAACGTTAACTCTGCCAACCATGCCACCAACATATGGGTTTGCATTTTGGCCTTTAACGAGGATTGTGCTCTTTCTCACAGCAATTTCACTCATTGTAAGGTTAGCCCTTTCTCCAACCTCACCTACTGCACTTCCTAAGATGTTTCTTGCAGTAAAGCTTGCATCAACAACTGCTTGTGCTACGCTGTTTCCACTGCCTTCCACTAAACCAACAAGTCCGCCAACGTAGCTTACTGTTTTAACATCCAGTGAAGCATTTTTAGCATCTGGGATAATAATGCTTTGATCCATATAAGCAGTAGAGATTGATCCGCCATTCATTATTCCGGCAATTCCACCAACTGCAGTTGGAACATAAAGGTCAAGTGAGAATATTCCCTCAGCGCCAGACTGACCAAAAACATATGCGTTTCTTAAGCCGCCCTTAAGCTCGCCTGCAATCAGTCCGCCATATCTATGCGCTCTAAGTATCATTTCCGAGCTGATGTTAAGCTTAATCATGTCAGCAGTCACATTGCCCCTAATGCCATTAAGCCCACCAAATACAAATCCCGCCTTTGCACCGTTTACATTAATTGCACCGCTAAGCACATTAACATTTGCAATTGCAGATCCAGTTGCCATGTATCCAATCACGCCTCCGGCAATTGAAAGTGTTGAAAGAGGATCACTTTCATAACTAATTTTGTCAGTTATC
>CAZQPZ010000125.1:0-2475 GCA_964595395.1 uncultured Lachnospiraceae bacterium
GTTAAGCCCCTCTTTCGCTGAAATGCAAGGTGCTTCGTCAGATGGAAGCCCTACCACATCTTCAATTTCCTTTTTCACATCTTCCACGCGCGCGGAAGGAAGATCAATTTTATTTATAACTGGCAAAATTTCAAGATTTGCGTCAATGGCTAGATATGCATTAGCAAGCGTTTGTGCCTCAACTCCCTGTGATGCATCAACGATTAAGATTGCACCCTCGCAAGCGGCAAGAGAACGGGAAACTTCATATGTGAAGTCCACATGCCCTGGCGTGTCTATAAGGTTAAGCACATAGTCTTGCCCGTTGTAAGTATAGTTCATGCGCACTGGAGTAAGCTTGATTGTGATGCCCTTCTCTCTTTCAAGTTCCATGCTGTCAAGAAGCTGCGCCTGCATGTCGCGTTTGGCAACAGAATTCGTCTGTTCCATAAGCCTGTCTGCAAGCGTACTTTTTCCATGATCTATGTGTGCAATAATGCAAAAGTTGCGAATGTTGTCTTTCATACTAAACTCAATTATACCAAATTTTATCGATAAAACAATCATTTTCAATAATTTTGCCATAATAAAACTTTAAATTTATTTTTGTCCCTAAAAATGTTTTGTTAATTGACGAAAAAAGTAGTATAATAGTTTTACAATAATAATTAAAGGAAAAAAACTATGGACCTTTTTAAATCGTGGCTTGTAGAAACACCTATAGCACACCGCGGATTTCATGACAGCAATTGTCCTGAAAATTCTATCTCCGCTTTTAAAAATGCAGTAAAAAATGGCTACGCTATTGAGCTTGATGTTCAAATGCTTTCTGACGGCACTGTTGTTGTTTTTCATGACGAAAGCCTTTCAAGAATGACTGGCAATGACGGCTATCTTAAATTTTTAACTAAGGCTGATCTTCCTATGCTTAAACTTAATGGCAGCAAGGAAACCATCCCTACCTTTGAGGAAGCGCTCGCTGCTATTGCAGGACAGACACCCGTTATCGTTGAAGTAAAGAACAATTCTAAGGTTGGCGAACTTGAGCAGAAGGTTATCGACATCTTGGCGCGATACAATGGCGAATATGCAGTTGCTGCTTTCAACCCACTTGTTCTTAGCTATTTCAAAGAGCATGCGCCTCACATTTTAAGAGGTCAACTTGCTGGCTATTTGAAAAATATAAAAATGAAATTCCTCACCCGCTGGGGCATGAAAAGAATGATTTTTGCAAAAAAACTTGCTGGCGCAAGCTTCATTATGTATGAAGCTAAAACCTTGCCAAATCGTTTCGTTCGCAAATTCAAAAAACTCCCTCTCCTTGCTTGGACAGTAAAAAGCCAAGAAGAATATTTAAGGGTTGTTAAGTATTGCGACAACATTATCTTTGAAGGCTTTGAGCCAAAAATTTAATCAAGAAAAAAGACTTGCAACATGCAAGTCTTTTTTGTTTAGGGACGCAAGAAAACAGAAGATTCAGCGACTGTTTTCTTCTAAACTCAAATAAGTGAGTACTATTGTTCCATATCGTTTTTGATCAAAAACAATGAAAGGCGAATAATCAAACTCATCCTCTTTTGCATGCTCACACACGATTATGCCATCCTCAGCAAGCAGCTCTTCTTCACATATTTTTTGCAAGATTTCTTCATAAAGTCCACTTTTGTAAGGCGGATCAAGCAAGATGAGGTCAAACTTACCTAGTCCCCTTTTAATTATCTTGCCAGCGTCTGAAGTGATCACTTTTGCACTTAGTCCAAGGTTTTTAAGATTAGCTTTTGTCAGCCCACTGCTTTTAGCGCTGCTGTCTACAAAAATAACTTCACTCGCGCCTCGCGACAATGCCTCTATGCCAAGGGCACCCGTTCCGCAAAAAAGATCAAGCACGCGTTTGCCTTCAACAAAAAATTGAAGTTTAGTAAAAAGCGCCTGTTTAACCTTGTCCGTAGTTGGCCTAATGTGTTTAAACTTGTTTTCAAGCAGCCGTTTGCCACCCTTTTCTCCTGCTATAACTCTCATATTTATATTTTATCAATTTTTACTAACTTTGTAAAATTTTAAAAGCAATTTTCCAAAAATATTGTATACTAGAGTTAGGCTTTGTCGAAAAATGTCGAAAAGAGGTTATTATGATGAGAAAAGATTATCCGCGCTACACACTTAGAATTTCACCTGCGATGCTTGCAAAACTCGGGCATATCGCAGAGCATTATGGTCGCACAAAAAATAAAGAGATTGAATTTTTGCTCAAAAGGCATATTGCTGAGTACGAAAGACTGAACGGAGAAATTCTTATAAAACAAAAATAATGAAAAATAATGAAAAATTTATTGACTTTTTGCAGCCTTTTTTGTTATACTAACGACTGCAAGGTTAAATTTGCAAATTATGGATTGCTAGCTCAGTTGGTAGAGCAACAGACTCTTAATCTGTGGGTCCGGGGTTCGAGCCCCCGGCAATCCACCACCTAAAACACCCGCTCGGGTGTTTTTTATT
>CAZQPZ010000126.1:0-2455 GCA_964595395.1 uncultured Lachnospiraceae bacterium
AAGACGCATTAGAGAGAGTTTCACTTTTAAGCAAAGTTGGACAAAACAATTTTGTTAAGTTTGACATTAAAGAGTCTTCTCTTCAACTTACTTCAAATTCTGAAATTGGAAACATTAAAGAAAAAATTTCAGCTGTTTTAAACGGCAAGGATGTTACAATTGCATTCAACCCAAGATTCATCTTAGAAAGCCTTAAAGCAAGCTCAGACGAGTTTGTTAAACTTTGCCTTAACACACCATCTAATCCATGCGTGATTGTTCCAACAGAGGCTGACGAATTCTTATATCTCATTCTTCCAGTTAGAATGTTTGGGTAAGAAATTATAAATTAAATAATAAAAGTGGCTTATTGAAAGCCATTTTTTTATACCATAAATGCTGTCAGAAAATTACATTCGACATATAAATTAAATTACTCTATAAAAAAATGCCATTTGTGATTGACAAAACTTGCCAATTAAATTATAATACAATCGTTATCAAAATCTAAGGAGGACACCACTTGTGAAAAGAACATACCAACCAAAGAAAGCTAAAAGAAAAAAAGTTCACGGCTTTAGAGAGAGAATGAGATCTAACGGCGGAAGAAATGTTTTGAAAAGAAGACGCGCTCGCGGAAGAAAAAAACTTGCCGCTTAAAGGTTAAAAAATGGATCACAGACTGAAAAAAGCTCAACAGTTTTCGTATATATACAAAAAAGGTAAAAGAGCATCAACTGAGCTTTTTACCCTTTTTTCAGTTTCAAGTAAGTTTTCTAATTACAAAATAGGTTATTCAATTTCAAAAAAAGTTGGAAAGGCAAACAAAAGAAACAAGCTGAAAAGAAGGCTGAGGGAAATTGTTAGAACCGAAAACCTTCCTAAGGATTATTTCAACTATGTTCTTCTGGCAAGGCCGGGTGCGGCAGAGCTGGAGTTTGAACAGCTTAAAAAAGAAATTATTTATCTTTTTAAGAAATGAAATACATCCTTCTTCCCTTTAAATTTCTTTTCTGTTTGCCTATTTATTTATATAAGTATCTTATTTCGCCTCTGCTGCCTCATGTGTGCAGATTTACGCCAAGCTGCTCCAACTATTGTTTAGGTGTAATTAAAGAATTTGGCATTTTTAAGGGCGGATACTTAGGTTTAAAAAGGCTTGCAAAATGCACGCCAACAAGCAAAAATGTGGGTGGGATCCCATTCCAATAAACGTAAAAGGAGATAGCAAATGGCTGCTCTAAGCACTCTACTATCAGTTGCCGAACCAACAGGTGTTTGGGAAACAATAATTAAAGCCTTTGAAGGCGGCGTTGGAAGTTATATTCTCGCCGTTGTTCTGATAACGCTTATTATTAGAATTATTTGGGCACCTTTCGACACTTTCAATAAAAAGATAAATAAAAAAAATGCGCGCATCCAAGCAAAGATGCAACCAGAATTAGATAAGCTTAAAGCTAAGTATGGCAATGACAAAAACTTATTAAATCAAAAAACACAAGAGCTTTACAAGCGCAACAACTTTTCAATGGCTGGAAGCTGCGTGTTCATGGTTATTTTCATGGCACTTAACCTTACAATATTCTTTACCTTGTTTTCTGGGCTTAACGCGATGGCAGATTTTAAGATTAGCCAAGAATATGACAATCTTAAATACAACTATGCAAACGTTTTAAACCTTACAGACGAGCAGTATACCGCAGGAAACACAGAGTTTTTTGAGAATTATGAACATGTGTCCTTTGCAGTTAAAGAAGAGCTTGAGGGCGAAGGCGAAAATAAAAAAACAGTTAAATATATTGTGGCTTACCAAGATGAAGATGAAGTTGCAAGAACTAAGTGGCAAAACGCTTCAGACTTTGAAACTTGGAAAGAGCAAACTGACGAAGAAACTGGCGAAGCTCAAATTGATGAAGATGGAAAACCAGTTATGGTGATAGATCAAACTTCAGACCAGGTTATTGCTTCACTTGTTACAAAGTTTGTATCTCCACAAAACAAAGTAAACGAAAGTGGCGAAGCCAGCAAGGATGAAGAAGGAAACCCAGTGTACGAAGAAAGATATGTTGGATCTGAGCCAATTCTTACAGACGCCGAAGGAAATGAAATCACTTTAAAACAAACAATTGATTCTTATTCTTCAAGATATATTAAATACTGCTATGAAAACGCAGAGGAAAGATCATCTTTCCTTTGGATTGCAAACTACTGGGTGGCGGACAGCCCATTCAAACGATCAATCTTCACTTTTGATCAGTTTAAAAGCGAAATCGGTGCAAAAAATGTTTCGGCAGAGGAAGGAACAATTTACAATGCATTCATGCCAAATCTTGACAGTCAGGTTGGCAGAGTTAACGGATATTTAATCCTTGCAATTCTCAGTATTGGAGTAAGTTTCCTTGCAATGTTCCTTACAAACCTTGGAAACAAGAAAAAAGGCGTTGCTGGACAAAAACAGCCAGGTGGCAAAATTATG
>CAZQPZ010000127.1:0-2439 GCA_964595395.1 uncultured Lachnospiraceae bacterium
TATGATTATGGTGGACAATCCAACAGCCGCAAGACTGGGAAAATACTGCACTGCATTTAAAGAATTTAAAAACACAATCAGAATAGACCAGCATCAAAACCTCTTTAACGATGCAAAACTGGAGCTTACACTTCCATACACTTCCACGTGTGAGGTTATTTTAGAATTTATAGAATACTGGGGCAAAAAGCCTGACAAAGTTACAGCAAACTATCTCTATGCTGGGCTTGTGACAGATTCTAACAGTTTTATGATTGATCCTGTTGGCGCTCCAACCTTTAAAAACGCACTTAAGCTTATGGAATATGGGGCAGACCACGCAAAAGTTTATAACACAATTTATAAACCTGAAACAATGGCTGACTTTAAAATCCTTGGAAGAATGATTGATAAAACTGAAATTCATGGAGATGTCGCTGTGTCCTGTCTTTTAAAACGCGACTTTAAAGAAGCGGGCATGAAAACAACGAACACGGGCAACCTTGCTTTCAAACTTGTAAACATTGACGGCATAAACATTTCTTGCCTTATTAAGCAGACTGACAATCATGTTTTCTCTTGCTCATTTAGATGTAAACAAGGCTATGATGTTTCCAAAATTGCAGCAGCTTTTGGCGGCGGCGGACATAAACAAGCGGCAGCATGCAGAAATGTTAAAGGAAACGAAAAGCAGGTGAAAGCACTCATCCTTAAAACAATAAGCGAGCTTAGATAATGAGCGGGATAATTCTTTTAAACAAGCCACGTTCGCTTTCATCTAACACCGCTGTAAACATTGTAAAAAGGGTGGTGGGCGCAAAAAAAGCAGGGCACCTTGGCACACTTGATGTTGAAGCGCAAGGACTTCTTCCAATCGCGCTCGACAGCGCCACAAAACTGTTTGACACATATCTAAACAAAGATAAAGAGTACCTTACAACTTTCAAATTTGGCGAGGAACATGCAAGTTATGACCTTGAAGGCGAAATCACAAATACAGACAACAAAATCATAACAAAAGAAGAGGTATTGAAAGCTCTTCCAAACTTTATAGGCAGGTTTGCCCAAATGCCACCAGCTTATTCAGCAAAAAAGATAAACGGCAAAAAGGCATATGAGCTTGCACGAGAAGGGAAAGAGCCAGAGCTTAAACCTAAAGATATTGAAATTTATGATTTCAGCTTAGTCGAGCAGCTTGGCGAAAACCTTTTCAGATTTAAAGTTGCTTGCTCTTCTGGCACATACATTCGTGCGCTCTGCCGCGACCTTGCTGCAAAACTTTCAACATATGCGGTGTGTTATGACATAACCCGCACAAGATGTGGGAATTTCAGTCTTGATAAGGCATTTTCGCTTGAAGATGTTAAAGCAGGAAAATATGAAATAATTTCTCCAGACTCTCTTTTTGACTATGAAAAAATCAAGGTTTCCAGTGAAGAAGAGGCACGCCTTTTAAACGGGCAGATCTTTAGTTACAATCTTAAAGACGGCAAATATCGCCTTTACTATAAGACCTTTCTTGGCATAGGAGAAGTTAAAGACGGAAAAATTAAACTTGAGATGAGATTAAATTAAAGGAGAGTTATGTTTACACTTTTTGGTCCCGCAGGAAACAGCGATAGTTTCTATGAGGAAGGACATAAAAGCACAATGGAAACGCCAAAATGGGTTAAAGAAAGGGGGCTAAACGCCTTCGAGTATTCCTTTGGGCGTGGTTATATTCTGCCAACCGACACAGCGAGAAAACTTGGAGAGGAGTTTAAAAAAGAGGGCATTGCACTTTCTCTTCACGCGCCTTATTACATAAATTTTGCCACTCCCGATGAAGTGCTGCTTGGCAAAACCTATGGTTATATCACTACGGGCATAAAATTCCTGAGAGCATTCGGTGCAGAAAGGCTTGTTTTCCACCCAGCTTCAACAGGAAAAGCAGATCGCAAAGAGGCGTTCGCGCTTGCAAAAGACCGCATCATAAATTTTGTGAATTAGCTTGACGAACAAGGCTTGCTCGACGGCATATATCTTTGCCCAGAAACAATGGGCAAGCAAATGCAGATTGGCACTTATGAAGAGGTGCTTGAAATTTGTAAAGCAAATCCGCACCTTATTCCAACATTCGATTTTGGACATATCAATGCACTCACTGGTGGCACACTTAAAACTAAGGACGATTTTAAAAAAATTTTGGAAAGGTCAATTGAAGTTATAGGCTATGAAAAAACTAACATCTGCCACATTCATTTTTCCAAAATCCAATATGGCGACAAAGGGGAGATCAGACACCTCAATTTTGACGACACAATTTATGGCCCAGAGTTTGAGCCGCTTGCCCAGGCGCTCATCGAACTTAATCTTCATCCAAGAGTAATTTCCGAGTCTAACGGGCATATGGCAGAAGATGCCGCAGAAATGCAAAGAATATATCAAAAAATACTTGCACAGAAAAATTAAATGTGCTAA
>CAZQPZ010000128.1:0-2421 GCA_964595395.1 uncultured Lachnospiraceae bacterium
CATTTAAGATTTTTGCAATAGTCAAACTTTGAAGAGGCAACTTTTTCGTCAAATGAAAGACGAGATTTTTTAAACTTTTTCATTTTGCGCCTCCTCTGTAACAACTATTTCAGCCTCGGCTTTTGTTGCTTGCCCTACAATCTCTGGCATCTCGTCTTCATTATGAAGATACTTCGACCTTTTAAGGCGAAGACGCTTAACGTTTGTAGAGTTAAGTGGAAGATACCATTTAACAAGGAATCTTGTAACAACCAGTGTTGAGAACATTGAAAGCACAACACCAAGAAGAAGTGTGAGCGCAAAGCCCTTGATTGAAGCTGTGCCAAGCACATACAGAATGATTGATGCAAAGATTGTTGTTATGTTAGAGTCGAAGATTGGCCAGAAAGCCCTCTTAAAGCCGTTTTTAACAGCAAGAGGCACCTTTTTGCCAGAGGCATATTCGTCTTTAATTCTTTCAAAGATGATAATGTTTCCGTCAACCGCCATACCAATTGAAAGGATAATTCCGGCTATACCTGGAAGCGTCAGCTGAATGAATGGAATTGCTTGAAGGAAGAACATCATTAAAATAACGTAAATCACAAGTGAAAGGTCGGCGAGTAGTCCAAAATGACCGTATCTAAGATACATAATCACCATAACAATGAAGATTGCAACTGCAGCCGCGATAAGTCCATACAAGAGAGCATCCTTACCAAGTGTTGCAGAAACAACATTGTTTTCAATAAGCTCCAATGACGCATTGAACGTGCCAGACATAATCATTGTGGCATAGTCCTTAGCGCTTTGATAGTCAGTTATTGAGCCGCCGGAAATGAAGGTGCTGCCACCATCGATTTTGTTTTCACATCTAAGTTGAAGAGGCTCGTCGTTTCCAATGTAAACATAAAGCACTTTGTCGCCATTTGCGGCAGTCTGTGTCATGTTAGAGAATGTGGTTCCACCCTCACTTGTAAAGTTAAGGCTTACATCATATGTGAGATTGCCACTGTTTTCTCTTTGTGTTGAAACATAAACATCTTTAATCTGTCCGCCAGAAATGATGTCGCCGGTGTAATCGCCAACATTGTTTACATTAAGTTTGTTATCAAGAGTGATATAAAGAGTTGCTGGTTTTCCGATAATATCGAAAAGCTGATCGGTGTCAGTTAGGTTTGGAACTTCAATTCTAATTCTGTTTGAGCCCTGACGAACAATCGTTGCCTCTGAAAAGCCTTCATCAAAAAGAAGATTTTCCAGTCTTGTTACAGTGCTTTCAATTGCACCATTAAGGTCGCTTGTGTTTGAGGAATTAGAAAGTGAAGCTTCATAAACGGCAGAAACACCTCCCGACAAATCAAGGCCGAGAGGGATCGCATTCATAAAACCATTGTAAGTGTAATATGTTCCAGCCACTGGAAATGATGCAAAAGTTAGGATAAGCCCAAGTATTACAATCACTCCAAGTATCGAAAATTTCCAGATTGAACGTTTTTTAGACATTAAGACCCCACTTATCTAGTTACCTATACATTTTATAGTAATAGAGGGCTAATGTCAAATGTTTTTTTGCAATTACCTGCCAGATTTTTTGATATTAACGCAAATTATGCCGCAAATTCCGCCAATTAGAGTGCCAAAAATCACATCGTTAAGCAAAGTTCTGTCAAAAGCAAAGCCGCCATTAAGAATGGAGAAAACAACGAATGCAACAAGTGTGTAAATTAGACCAATTAAAAGCCCACTTACAAGCCCCATTTCTTTGCGTTTCTTCAGTCCAAACAGCACTCCTAAAAATATGCTCAAGCCTTTGATAACTTGATTTATCGGAGTTATAAGCTTATCGGACAGCGATGTGAATTTAAGGCAAAATGCAAATATCAAAATTCCAACAAGGCTGACGCAGAGTGCAATAATGCTGCCCTTAACAATTGAAAGGACGGCGCCGCTTCCCTGCTTTTTCTCACTAACCCTTTTTGCCCTCGATTTCATATTTGCCTCCTTTAAGCGATTTTATACTTCTTTCCTTCTCACTATATGTTTGTCCGTATGCAAATATGAGCAGATAATAAAAAAGGAGCAAGCCTGCTCCTTTCATTTTAATTCGTTTTATTCAGCTTTTGCTTTTTTAGCGCGAGCTTTTGCTGTTTTTTTAGCTTCTGCTTTAGGCTCTTCAATTTTAACTTCTTGGGTCTCAACTTTTTCATCAGCCGAATTTGCGTTTTCAATAGCAGGCGAAGCCTGTTCAGCTTTGGCATTTTTTGCTTTTTTATCAGCTTTAGCGTTATCAGCTTCCTCAGTTTTTGTGATGTCTTTAGCTAGCTGTGGCTGTTCATCTTTGATTACTTGATAAATTGCAAAAGCATCAACTGTCATATAGCTTTTGAATTTATTTGTGCCAGTTTCAATAGTAACTTGTTTTGCAGTTCCGTCAAGTTT
>CAZQPZ010000129.1:0-2393 GCA_964595395.1 uncultured Lachnospiraceae bacterium
TCTCAACTCCTTCAGGGTCATTGATAAAGTCGAGGATTCCGGCAGTATTCGATGGTTACTTTCACGCTTACAGGTCTGTTGCCAGCAGCCTTTACACATGAAGAAATAATGTTTGAGGCAAGTGGCAAGTCTTTTAATAGTGCAGAGCCTTCTCCATTTTTGATAACCTTGTGCGCTGGGCAGCCCATGTTAATATCAATCCCCTCAAACTTATCTAGAATAGGATTTTTCACGGCGTCCGCCATAATTAAAGGGTCACTGCCAAAAATTTGCGCAAAAACAAGCCGCTCGCTTGGATAGCGAACTGCCATATCCTCAGTCTTTTTGCTGTTATATCTCATTGCCTGCGCGGAAAGCATTTCCGTGAAAGTGACATCAGCGCCCGCATCTTCACAAACACATCTAAAGCCCACATCGCTGTAGCCTGCAAGTGGAGCAAGGAGCATCCCTTCTTTAAAATCTAAGCCCTTTATTTCCATGTTTCCATTTTAGCAGATTTGGCATTTGTTTCAAACTTAATTTGCTTCGCTTTCTTTTTCTTGCCCACTTTTTTTGAACATATCTTTAAAAATTTGAGATAAAATTGGAATTGTGAAGAAAATGTAGATTGCCCCACCGATAATAACTCCGCAAACCAGTTGCATTATTGGCGAAAGCGCGAAATGCGATAAGAAAAGCGCAATCGCAAGCGTCATTGCAAAAGCGGAGAGAAGCGGCAGTGAAAGGTCAAAAAATGAAACAGAAATTCTTCTTTTGTTGCGGACAAGTGCCATAATTGCAACAGTGCTTGCAAGAACAATATTTCCAATAACAACTCCATAAATGTTAATTTCTGGAATAGCGCAAAGGAAAACCACGCAAAGCACCTTTAGCGTTCCGCCCACAACATAGGAAATCATGCAATAGTTAAAAAGCCCCCTCGCTTGCAGCAGAGAAACAAAAAACTGCATTAGTGCCGTGATTATCGTGCTTACCGCTCCAAAATATGTAAGTTTAACTGCAAAATTCAGCATATCTGGATCTAAGTTAGGATAAATTAAGGTGTAAAGCGGTCTGCAAATCGCAGCAATTCCAAACACAAGTGGCATCAAACAAAGCCACATGATTTTAAGCGACTCGGCAATCGAGCGTTCACTTTCCTCTGAAAGTTTAGCATCCATATAGGACACTGATGGCAAAATTGCCATTGAAATTGAGGTTGAAAGAATAAGCGGAAAATTCAAAATCGCACCAACAACGCCAGTCTGCAATCCAAAAAGCGAGGTTGCTGCCGAACTTGAAAACCCAGCAATTGCAAGGCGAGAAACAACAATAAAACTGTCTATCGCCGTCACAAGAGGCAAAACAGACGCGCCCAGTGAAAGCGGAACAACAGCCTTTAAAAAAGGAAGCTTAAGATTTGTTTCGGTGGCGCTGACAAAACTTGTTTTAATTTTCATATAAATGGAAAGGAAAATAATAGCGCAAACTTCGCCAATGGTCACACCTAAAAATGCACCAAAAACGCCCATTGCCATTCCCCTTTTACCAAAGATGAAGGCCAGCAATATGCCTAGCGCAAACTTTATTGCTTGCTCTAATATTTGACTGATTGCAGTTGGCGTCATGTTTTCATAGCCTTGAAAAATGCCACGCATGGCGGCAATCACTCCGCCAAAAGGAATTAATAGCACCATTAAACGATAGGCGCTTGCACCCTCGCTTGCTCCTTGCAGTGACGCCACAGGTTTTGCAAGGATAAGCAAAATAAGGCCCATAATAAACCCTAGCGAAATGGTGTAGCTTAAAGCACTTCTAAGCAGCTTTCTAATTTTGCCATAATCCCCACGTGCACGCGCCTGCGAAACAAATTTGGAAAGAGCTGTGCTCACCCCGCCACTTGTTAAGATTAACGCAAAAGAATAGATGCTCATCACCATTTGAAAAACACCTATTCCCTCAATTCCAATGATATTTGTAAGCGGCAAACGGAAAAGCGCACCCAAAAGTTTGCAAATAATGCCACTTGCAATCAAGATTAAACTTCCCCTGCCAATAGACTTATTCATAAAAAATAGTCTAAACTATTTAAAAAAAGTTATACAAAGGGTATTTACAAATAAAAAGTTTTGTGTTATACTACTTACAGAACTAGGAGGAAATCAACAAATGCTAAATTTTAATATAAACGATTATGAGTATATAACTGAAATTCCAAGCAATATCTCTGCAGAGAGCTTATCAGACGAAAAGAAATTCCAAATATTCTTCTTTTCAATATTGGATTATATATATGAAAATAAGCAAACAGGATATGTTAATGACAAATATGAATTTTGGCTGGATGAAAAAACTTCGCCTGTTTTTGGGACAACATTCTTTAATGAACTTAAGTGTAAAAGATTTTTAAACCA
>CAZQPZ010000130.1:0-2344 GCA_964595395.1 uncultured Lachnospiraceae bacterium
GTTTGTGCGCACTTCTAATTAACTTTCCTGTTTGGGCGTTCTGGACGCTGCTTGTAAGTAGCCTGCTTTGTTTAGGCTATAAAACTTATTATAAAGCAGTGCGACTTCTTCTTAAAGGCAAGATAAATGAAAATCTGCTTGTAACGCTGTCCGTGATCGGCGCAACTGTGCCACCGATTAGCAAGTATATGGAAGCAGTTATGGTTGTTGCACTATACAGCCTTGGCAAAATTTTGGAAGGATTGGCCGTAAACAGATCGCGCAAAGCGATTGCAGCTCTAACAAATTTGAAGCCTGACTATGCGGTTGTAATTAGAAATGGCGAGGAAGTTAAACTTGATCCAAAAGATGTGGAAGAGGGCGAAATTATACTTGTTCGTCCAGGCGAGCGTATCCCAATTGACGGAATTATCGAATCTGGCAGCGCGAATATAGATAATCAAAGCTTGACAGGCGAAAGCATTCCTGTTTTTGCAAAAGAAGGCGTAGAAGTACTTTCGGGTGGATTTGTGCTTGACGGTGCGCTAAAAATTAAAACAACTGGCAAATTTGAAACTTCCACACTCAGCCGCATTATGAACCTAATTGAAAATGCTGCCGAGAAAAAGTCTAAAACAGAAACAGTGATTTCAAAAATAACTAAGTGGTACACTCTTGGTGTTATTGTTATCGCGCTTGCTGTTTTTGGAATTGTGTGGGGAGTGACGGGCTCTGTAAATGACGCCGTTTATCGCGGGCTTATCTTCCTTGTTGTTTCCTGCCCATGCGCCTTTGCAATCTCTGTGCCTCTAAGCTATTTTTCAGGTATTGGGAATGCCTCTAAAAAGGGAATTTTAATTAAAGGCTCAAATTTCTTAGACGCGTGTGCAAAAATGAACATAGTTGCATTTGACAAAACTGGCACGCTAACCACTGGAAACTTTTCAATTAAAAATGTTGAGGTTGCTGGCGAGGGTATCACTGAGCAGGAGATAATCAATCTTGCAAGCGTTGGAGAGCAGTACTCTCTTCATCCTCTTGCAAAGGCGATTGTTGCTGCCGCTGAAGGCGAAATTAGAGAAGGGGAATATTTTAAAGAAGCTGCAGGCGAGGGCGTTTACTTTAAACTTGAAAACAAAAACTATTTTGTTGGCAGAAAAAGTGAAGGCTTAAAGGGCACTGCTGTTGAACTTTTCTGTGAAGATCATCTTCTTGGAACAATATATCTAGAGGACACTTTAAAGGAAAGCGCGATTTCTGCTTGCGCTCAACTTAGAAAAATGGGCGTTAAAACTGTTATGCTTTCGGGCGACAATGCCGAGGTTGCTGAAAGGATAGCTTTAGCCGTTGGTGTAGATGAGTGTAAGTCACAGCTTCTGCCTCAAGACAAATATGAATGGATTGAAAACGCTAAAGGCGCAAAAGAAAATTTTGTGGGTTATGTTGGCGACGGCTTAAATGACGCCCCAAGTTTGATGCTTGCCGATGTTGGCATTAGCATGGGGATTAAGGGAGCAACTTCGAGCATTGAGGCATCAGATGTTGTGCTTGTGGATGATAACCCTCAAAAAGTTTGCACTGCAATCAAAATTTCCAAATTTACAAGAAAGATTGTGTGGGAAAATATCATTTTGTCAGCTGCAATCAAAGTTGTTTTTCTTGCGCTAGGCGCAGCGGGAGTTACGGGCATGCTTAGCGCAGTGATTGCCGATGTTGGCGTAACGCTGCTTGCAATCTTAAACAGCCTCCGCGCATTAAAATATAAAGGGGAGCGGAAAGTCAAAAAAGTAAGTGCCTGAGGCACTGTCATTCTGAGCGTTAGCGAAGAATCTAATAGATACACTCTAGCAAAAAGGGCTTAAAGCCCTTTTTTCAGTTTAGTCAATTTCCTTGCAAAAATAAATGAAATGATATAAAATAATTAAGTACCAGCGCTCTCGGCGCTTATGTTCCGGTAGTAAAACGGATATTACGTTCCCCTCCTAAGAGTATGTAATAAGGAATATATGTCCTTTATTTACTGGGGTTTCAAGGGTTTTTGATTGAATTTTTGAAAGCATCAATAATTTTATCAATAGTTTTGTCCTAAATCTTGTGTAAATTCCTAAAAACTTAATATGTTCCCCTAGTTCAACGGATAGAATAAACCCCTCCTAAGTACCGACTTGAACGAAATAATGATTGCTAAAGTGCCCTAAAACACGGCATTTTAGCCCACTTGCCACAACACTCAAAACACCAATTACACCCAAATAGTACCCAAACCTTTCAAAACTCAATAATAACCCATAATATGAGGGTATAGCTCAGCTGGATAGAGCGGTCGCCTCCTAAGCGACAGGTCGCAGGTTCGATTCCTGTCAAG
>CAZQPZ010000131.1:0-2264 GCA_964595395.1 uncultured Lachnospiraceae bacterium
GAGAAGTAGCATTGCCGAAAAAAGTAAGCTTGGATAGATAAGTGCTAGGCTAGTATTAAGCGCTTTTTTAAGTGAGAATTTGTTAACAGTTGTTTTAAGCTCTCTAACTCTAATCTCCCCCATAACCTTATTTTTTGAGCAAAGGCTCCAAATGAAACTAATAAGTCCGCCTAAAACAACAAGACCAAGATCAATTAAAATTGTGTAGCCAAAACCAAGTCCAAATGCAACTCCAAGCAGTGTTGCGAGGCCTATAACTGCTGGGAAAGCGCAAACTACAATTAAGTTGTTGAATTTGCCTGTTCGCGACAAAAGTTTTGAAGATTCAAAAGCTGCAAAGGTGGCGATTGCCACAAAGAATACGTCAAAAAAATATGGGCTGACATACACTTTAAGCACAAACATCAGCGCGATTGAAATTACAATTCCAAGTGAAGTTAAAAGTCTTGCTTTCATTAGTTTCCTCCAAATCTCCTATTGCGCTTAGAGAACACTTTAAGAGATTTTTTCAGTTGTTTTTTATCAAAGTCTGGCCATTGAATTTTAGGAAAATACATTTCAGAATATGCCAGTTGCCAAAGCTGGAAGTTTGATATTCGCTCCTCCCCACTCGTTCTTATTAAAAGATCAGGGTCAGGATATGCAGATGTGCGCAAATTGGCAGAAATATCCTCCATTTTAACCGCTTTTTTGCCAGAGGCAATTAGTTTATTTACTGCCTGCACAATGTCCTCTTTCCCGCCATAATTGAGGCAAAAACCTGCGTGGAGTTTTGTGTTGGAAGAGGTCTCTTTTTCAGCTTTTAATAAAACATTTTGCATCTTTTTTGAAAAAGCGGAAATGTCGCCAAATATGTCAACTTTAATTCCGTTTTTGTTAAAAAAGTCGAGTCCTTTATCAAAATACTCTTCCGCGAGTCCGAACAGCCCATCAAGTTCTTCCTTGCTGCGCTTCCAGTTCTCTGTTGAAAAACAGAAGAATGTGGCATATGGGATATTCTCTTCGCAAAGGGCAAGCAGAGTTCTTTCAATTGCCTTAACTCCCTCTCTATGTCCAAGCTGAGCCGGGAGTCCCCTCTTTTTTGCCCAGCGTCTGTTGCCGTCCAAGATAAAGGCTATATGCTGTGGATTTGTCATAATTCTCCTAATTAGATTTCCAAAATTTCCTTTTCTTTTGCAGCAAACAAGCTGTCAACTTTGTCAGTGTACTTATCAAGAAGTTTTTGAACATCAGCTTCAAGTGAAGATTGCTCGTCCTCAGAGATTTCTCCATTCTTTTTTTGGTCTTTTAAGAAGTCCATAACGTCGCGTCTTGCAGAGCGCATTGCAATTTTTGTGTCCTCAGCAATCTTCTTGATTTGCTTAACAATTTCTCTTCTTCTTTCCTCGTTAAGTTGTGGGAAAACAAGTCTAATGATTTTTCCGTCATCAGATGGAGTGATTCCAATGTCAGAAGCTGCAATTGCCTTTGACACATTTTTAACTTGGCTTGCGTCCCAAACTGAGATGCACAAAATTCTTGCCTCTTGAACAGAAATGTTGGCAAGTTGTTTAATTGGAGTTGGCACTCCATAATAATCTATTGAAATCTTATCTAAGATATGCGGATTAGCTCTTCCCGCACGGATAACAAGATATTCATTTGTTTGATGAGCAAGCGCTTTATCAAGCTCTGCCTCATAATCAAAAAACTTTTCATCAATTAAATCTTTATTCATATTAACTCCTTGAATTTTAATAACAAGCTTAGTATACATAATTTTGTCACATTCTCCAAATAAATTTAAGTGCATCAAAAGACAAGTTGCTTTTAAAATTATTTTGCTTAAATGCTAAAAAGGCATATTTAAATAGGATTACAAAAAAAGAAGGAAAATTTCCTTCTTTTTAATAACGATTGTTTATAAAACAATGTCGTCAAGCTTTTTATAACTCATTTCTGAGTTTATTTCTTCATAATTAGCTATAATTTTTTGACTTTGCGCTTTTCTATCAGAATTTTCTTTAATAGCCTCAACTTCAACATCAATCAAAGCCTTTAGTTTTGCAATTTCTTTTTCTAAATTTTCAATTCTATTTTCGCGTGCTACATTTTTAGCATTAATGTCAGATATAGCCGCTTGTTGAATTGCAATTTGTTTATTGTTTTCTTGCATCTGGGCTTGTCTCATAATGTCAAAATTCTTCCTATTCCTAAAGTATTCATTTTTCCTAGTAATAATAGGAAGCCTTGCAGAGTTATCAAGTTCAAAATACTTTCTATCG
>CAZQPZ010000132.1:0-2212 GCA_964595395.1 uncultured Lachnospiraceae bacterium
AAACTCCTCCCAGCCTTTGCCTTTATGACTCATTGCAACATGTTTACGCACAGTGAGGGTGGTGTTTAAAAGAAGCACTCCTTGTCTTGCCCAGCGGCTAAGATCGCCCGATTTTTCAGGCTCAACATGAAGGTCATCTCTTATTTCCTGATAGATGTTCACAAGTGACGGTGGCAGCGGAGTTGGATCTAACACAGAAAAGCTAAGCCCATGTGCCTGCCCGGGTTCGTGATAGGGGTCTTGACCTAAAATCACAACCTTAACTTTATCGTATGGCACAAAGTTAAGCGCGTTAAATACAAGGTCGTCCTCGGGATAAATGTCATATCTCTCGCGCTCCGCCTTCAAAAAGCTTTGCAGATTTGTGAAATATTCTTTTTCGGTTTCGCTTTTGAGCATCTCAAACCAACTTTTTCTAATTTTCATCTTTTGCCTCTTTAATTTAGATTAACATAAACGCAAGAAAAAAGCAAATTTTATTAAATGCCTACTTGGATTGTTTTGTAATACCAAAAGAATTTGATATAATTTTGATGAAATCAAAAAGAGGAGATTTAATATGAAAGAATTAAAAATCAAAAACATTCATGCAAGACAAATCCTGGACTCGCGTTCAACTCCAACTGTTGAAGTTGATATAACTCTTGAAAATGGCGTTATGGGAAGGGCGTCTGTTCCATCTGGCGCTTCAACTGGTGCTTTCGAGGCTTGCGAGCTTCGTGACGGCAACAAAAAAATCTACTGCGGAAAGAGCGTTCTTAAGGCGGTTGAAAATGTTAATAAACTTATTGCAAAAGAAGTTGTTGGCATGAACGTTTATGATCAAAAAGCAATCGACAAAAAAATGCTTGCACTTGACGGCACAGACAACAAAACTAAACTTGGTGCAAACGCAATTTTAGGCGTGAGCCTTGCATGTGCAGTTGCTGCCTCGTATGCTGATGGCAAAAGCTTATATAGTTACCTTGGTAAGGAAAGTGTTCTTCCAGTGCCAATGCTTAACATCCTTAACGGCGGAAAGCATGCGGACAACAATGTTAACTGCCAAGAGTTTATGATTATGCCAATAGGCGCAAAAAGTTTTTCTGAGGCGCTTGAGTGGTCATCAAACATCTATCAAACACTTAAAAAGGTGCTTAAAGGCAAAGGTCTTGCAACTTCTGTTGGTGATGAAGGTGGCTTCGCTCCAAATCTCCCAAGTGACGAGGATGCTTTAAAGCTTATCGTTGAGGCAATCAAAACTGCTGGATATAAGCCTGGCAAAGATGTTGCAATTGCACTTGATGTTGCTGCAACAGAAATGTATGACGAAGCTGAAAAAATAGGCAAGAAGGGCAGCTACTATTTCTGGAAAACTGGCGAAGTTTACACAGCTGACGAACTTATTGTATATTACAATACTCTTGTTAAAAACTATCCAATCGTTTCGATTGAGGACGGACTTGCTGAAGAAGATTGGGAAGGCTGGGGCAAACTTACAAAAGCACTCGGCAAAAAAATCCAACTTGTTGGAGACGACCTTTTCGTAACAAACAGTGCAAGACTTAAGAAAGGAATTGAAAAAGGTGTTGCAACATCAATCCTTGTTAAAGTAAATCAAATTGGCTCACTTACAGAGGCAATTGACGCAATCAAACTTGCTCGCAAAAACGGCATGACTGCAGTTGTATCTCACAGAAGCGGAGAAACTGAGGACACATTTATTGCTGACCTTGTTGTAGGACTCGGCTGCGGACAGATTAAAACAGGCGCTCCATGCAGAAGTGAGAGAGTGGCAAAATACAATCAACTTCTTAGAATAGAAGAAGAGCTTGGCAAAAAAGCTGTTTACAAAGGAAAGGCGGCACTTAAAGCTTAAAGGAGAAAACATGACCGACAAAAATCTATACAACATTCTTAAGGAAAGGGGACTCTTGTATCAGTGCACTGATGAAGAGGGGCTTAAAAAAGCGCTTGAAGCGGGAACTCCAATCACAGTTTATGAGGGCACAGATCCAACAATGGACAGCCTTCACATTGGACACTGCATTCCTTATTGCATTTTAAGGCGCTTCCAACAAGCTGGGCACAAAGTTATCCTCCTTATGGGTGGCGCAACTGCTTGCATTGGCGATCCATCGGGCAAAAGTGAAATGCGTAATGTTATGAGTAAAGCCGACATCGCAAAAAATATCGAAAAAATTAAAAACTCGCTCAAAATTTTCCTTGATTT
>CAZQPZ010000133.1:0-2194 GCA_964595395.1 uncultured Lachnospiraceae bacterium
CGCTAAAATTTTGTTTCCCCGTCCCAATCTCCCTCCGCTGAAGGGGCTAGTCTAATATTCCCTCAAGCAAACAGCTCTAGGCAGTTTCTTTCGGTTGGCGCCGGGCGCAGCCCTTCCCCGCCAATATTAGACCACGCGAATTTTATTTTGAGCTCAACTTTGCAGAGATTTCATTTGTGTTATCTCCGTCAGTAACTCATCCGAAATCGAACATTATGCTTATTGTGCCAAACAAATCTCCGATCAGCGACAACACCATGACAATCACGATAATCAGCCCCGCCAGCGTTGCAAAAGTGCCAATTTCTTCCTTGCCAGTCTGCTTAAGAATTTGTGTTACAACTGCCGTGAGCAAGCCAATCGCGGCAATTTTAAAAATAATTTCAACTCCCATTCTCCTCCTCCTAAAGCAAAATCACAATCATGAACAGCCCTGCAATAATTCCAAGTTTGAAGCAAAGCGAGACATATTTTTTATTGTCAGACGCACATTTTGAAAGGCTGTCATCAAAGCGCTTTAAAAAGTTTTGAATTTCTTTTGTTTGACCAAGCACATCACTTCTGCCAAGACTTTTGAAAAATAGGAAAACCATTTCCTTTTCTTCTGGTTTAATGACCGGGCAATTTTTGAAAAGCTTTTCTTCAGTCAATTCCTCATTTCCCTCAAGATAGGCTAAAAAGTTTTTATCTAGGCCAAACAAATTTTTCTTAGTTTTTTCGTCCATGCCTTCAATAAGTTTTTTAAGTCGTTCGCGCGAGAAGTTAATTTCAACATCAAGTTTTTGCGCAAACAAGATTAGCGCCGAATAAAACTGCACACGCTTTTTATATTTCATTGAAAAGATGTAGCCAAGCCCTACGCAAACAACAAACAAAATTGCTAATATAATCCATTTCATATCACCACCTCATTAATCTCGAAAAGTTTTCATCATAAATTCCTTCAAGTGTGCCAGGACCTTCGCGCATGGAAAGCACAACATAGCGCGAAAATATTTTCTCCTCAACAAGCTCTTTAAAAGCCACTTTTTTTGTAAAACTGTCTATGTTATCTGAGTGTGTTGATGCAATAATTCTAACGCCACAGTTACTTGCAAATTTAACCGCTTCAACATCCTCCCACTCGCTTAGCTCATCGGTTACGATAATGTTTGGCGCGAGCGAACGAATGCCATTTTCAAACCCTATTTTTTTGGATGCAAAGGAGATAATGTCGCTAAAGTTTCCTAAGCCTTGGCCAATGTTAAGCTCACCTCTTTCGTCAAGCACCAAAATGTTATAAGCAAGGTTGCGCTCCGAAAGCTGACAGACGAAATCTCTTAAAAAGGTTGTCTTGCCTGCACCCGGCGGAGAGATTATAAGCGTGTTCAGCACACCATCTTCTTTAACAATTGAGGAATAGGCTTTAAGCGAGCAGTTTTTAACTTCGTGCGGAATTCTTATGTTCACTGATGAAAATCCGGTCATGGTTTTAACTTGTCGCGCCTCTTCAATCATGTTTCCGCCAATACCAATTCTAATGCCATTAGGTGTGGCAAGAAAGCCTATTTTAATTTGCTCATTAACCGAATAAATGGAACATTCGCTGGCACGGAAAATAATCTCTTCAATCATGGAGGCAGTCACATAAATTGCATTTGACAAGTTGCGGCTTTTGCCATCTTCTGAAAGAAAAAACTTTTGCCCCATGCATGAGAGAAGCACGGGCTTGTTTGCCCTTAGCCGAATCTCATTTAAAGCGCCAAACCCAACCTTATTTTTAATTGGCAAGAAAAGCCTGTCTGGCAATATCCCCTCAAGCATAAACGCCTCCTTAGCAAAATATATGAGGCAGACCATTAAGCGCATGAGGAGAAAAAGAAGGAATAATGGCGATAAAAAAAGCTGCCAGCTAAATGGCGTGACAGCTTTATTTTTTCGTGTTTATTTGCTATTAAGCTCTGCTCATGTATGAGCCATCTCTTGTGTCAATTCTAATCTTGTCACCTTGTGAAACAAAGAGAGGAACATTGATAACATATCCTGTTTCAAGTTTAGCTGGCTTTGTTGCTGCTTTTGATGTGTCGCCCTGAATTGCAGGTTCGCAATCAATAACTTCAAGCTCAACAAATGTTGGAGGGTAAACTGAGAATGGTGTTCCCTTGTAGAAATACATTGTTGCGTTCATGTTTTCAACCATGAATTTAAGTGCTTC
>CAZQPZ010000134.1:0-2144 GCA_964595395.1 uncultured Lachnospiraceae bacterium
TAGGTCACGACAGCGCCAGTAGCAGGCTCGGTAACGTTGACCACCAGCTTGTGAGGCTGACCGTTAAACTTCGCGGTCACGCTCGGCGCGGTGTACCGGATGGTCTTGACCTCGACCTTGGTGCCGGGCTGCTTGGCGCTGTTAAAGGTCGCCACAGCGGCGTTCAGCGCAGTCACAGCCCCATCCACCTCATCCTGGGTGGTGGTGGCAGTATCGGCCACGCTCTGGGCGGTGGCGATGGCATCGGTCAGAGCCGTCATCACCTCAGAGGTCACCCAGCTGGCGTCCTCGTCCACATCAGAGCCATTCACGCTCACCACCACGCCCTCCTTAGCGGCGTTGGCGGTGGCAATGGCGGCGTTCAGCGCGGTCTTGCCCACGGTGGGAGGGGTCACCGCCCCGGTGGTCACGCTAATGCTGCCGATGTAGGTGTTGTTCCCGGTGTTCAGCGTAACAGTGCCCGCCTCGGTGGCGGTATAGGTAAAGGTGAGGTCGCCCACAGCGTCGATCGTCTTCGCGTCGTCGCCCAGGGTCACGGAACCGGAGGCGTAACTGGCGGTCACGGTGATGGTGTTCTCGCCCACGCCCACAGGCACGGTGATGTCGGGCCCACCATAACCGCGAATGCCGTAGTCGCCGTCGGCAGCCTTGTTAGCCGCGCCAACGGTCAGGCCGCGCCAGGTCACCTCGTTGGTGGCATTGCCCTCCATTGCGGCGGCAAAGGCTTCGCTCTTGAAGTTCCAGCTGGTGGCGGGAGCGGTCCACACGCTCACCTTGAAGGTGGCGGTGTATTCCTCGCCGTTCACGGTGGCCTTGACGACGATGTCAATGTTCTCGCCGGCATCATCGCCCGGAACGGTAACAACACCGTTCTCATCCACCGAGGGATTGCAAACGGAGGCCGCACCGGTGTGAGCAATGCTCCACGTGACGGTCGTGCCATCGGGGAGGTTCTCCACCGTGGCGTTCACCGTGGTGGTGCCGTCCTTCTCCACCTCAACAAAGGTCTTGTCCAGCTTCACCTCAGGGGTGGTCTTCTTGTCAAACTGGGCGGTGACGGTAGCGTCCCCGCTCACGTTAAACTTGCCACCCTCGATGACGTTCTCGCCATACTTCAGGCTGTCCGCCACCAGGTCATAGCCATCGGCGGGAGTGTCGGTGACGGTGATCTCCGTCCCGGCGGGCACCTTGCCCGAGGGGCTGACGGTGACAGTACCGTTGGCAATGTCCTCGGCAACGGTCACAGTGTAGAGGGTGGTGGTCTCATCGCTATACTCCACCTTCAGGCTGTGGACATAGACCTCGCCAGAGAACGTGATGGTCACATCGCCCTGCACGTTATAGAGGGTGACCACCGGGTCGGTGGCGGCATTCACGCCGATGTCATCAGCGCCGCCCACCGTGCCGCCCGGGCCGTACTGACAAAGGGTCAGGGTCAGGGTGGCATACTTATCATTGGGGGTGGACACCCCCAGGGAGCCGCCCGTAGCGCTGTAGGGGCCGTGATCCTCCGTGCCGGCGTTATAGGCGATGCCGGTCCAGGTCAGGCCAGCGGCGGAAAAGTCGGCAGGCTCCGTTTCCTGGTTCTTGGAGCCGACGAAGTTATACGTCCCCGCCGCAACAGTGGTGGCGGGCGTATCGCCGGGGTCGCCCTCCTCGTCGCCGTCGGCGGCAACGGCGGGCACCGCCAGCAGCCCGGCGAGCATGCAGACCGCCAGGAGCAGGGATAGCAGCCGCTTCCAATCTTTCTTCATTGTGACATCCCTCCATAAAATATTTGTCATATCAATACGGATATGGTAAACTGCCCACAAAAAGGCATTTGACCACATTATACAATGTCCTCGGCCCCTTTGCAAGGAATTTGCCTACGTTTTTTCTCCCCAAATCCTAACTGGATATGTACATTATGCCAATTCTCCGCCCCGCCCCCTCTTGCGCTTTTGGCCCTTTGATGCTATAATAGCCGCGAGCGGCTATTATAAAGGATTATGCCGCATATAGCGCCACGCCGCTACGCGGCTGTGCCATCATGTGGGCATCAATTCCAAATACATATTTTGGAGAGGAGTTCGCGCCAATGAAACCGTTTATGGACAAGGATTTCCTGCTGGAGACCGAGACCGCCAAGCACCTGTTCCACG
>CAZQPZ010000135.1:0-2139 GCA_964595395.1 uncultured Lachnospiraceae bacterium
TCGTTTAAAATATATTTATATTTCATCCACTGTGCAAGATTGAAATTGTCAGCTGTCTGGCACTGGCAGATGAAAGCGCCAAGAAGAAGGTCTTTTTGGCTAACTCCGCAAAGTCCAGAATTGAGAATTGCATAGAAACCATGTTTTTCATAATCGTCAAAACTAATTTTTTTGCCACTGTCAAACATGTAAGCTGCAACACGCATAGGTTTTACATAAGCCCTTGGAAGTTTGTGCATAACTTTAAGCTGTTTGAACAAAATTCCTGCCATGTTTGCAACGCGAAGATTGATTGAATCCTCACATTTAACAAACTCATGAAGATTATCAAATGAAGAGCCAAGAAGATCGGAGAAACGCTCCTGAACATCAGCTGCAAAATTTGATATGATTATTCCATCTCTGATTGAGGCTGTTGAAACTGTGATTTCTTTAACTGCAAACCTGTCATAGATTGCGCTTATCACAGCAAGGCTTGAAAGAAGCACTTCACTTCTGTCATCAACAAGGCCTTTAACTTTTTTAACTTTTTCAACGTCAAGTGTTTTAACAAAGTCTGCAGTTTTTTTCTGAAGAGCAGCGGAAACTGGATAGTTGTTGTCAAGCTCTAAGCTGTAGTGGTCAATCTTCTTTGCAACACGGCCTAAGTTAATGAATGGAGAGCCAGCTCCAACCAAGAGTTCTTCTGGGTCAAGAGTGATATTTTTAAAGTTAAGTTTTTCAGCAAACTCTGCTTTCATTTCATCAAAGCTCTTGCCTTCAATATTTATGTTTTCATAACCAAGAGGCACTATTTCACAGCCTAAAGTGGTTCTTCTGTTATATTTGATGAAGTAGGTACTGTTGGAAGCTATGTAAACAATGCAGCCTTTAGAATTATCTATTTTATTAACAACTGATGTGTAGATGTTCTTAACAACTTCTTCATCTGTAAGGAAGTTGAAGCCCATGCCTGTGTTGTTATAGATTTCCTCAAAAAATCCACGCTGATTACGTGCTTGCAAAATAAGTGATGATGCAACTGCTATTATTCTTTGCACACCACATTCTTGAGTTATTGTTCTATAAAGTTTAAGCATGCTTACAATGCTTGAAATTGTTTTTGGACGCAATAACTTTTCTTCATCAATATCTTTTGCAATGTTTGCGGCGTCACTTTCATGCCTAATCAATTTATTTCTGCCATTCTGCACTTCATAAATTGACAGTATTGTGGCTGCGTCTGCAAGTTCTATTATCGCAATCTTTTCCACTTTATTTCCCCTTTTAATCTTCGTCTATCGCACTTACAGGGCAGCTTGCTTTGCAAGCTCCGCAGTGGATACATTTTGCTTTGTCTATTACAGCTTTTCCTTTGTTATCAAAGGATGTTGCTTCAACTGGGCAGATTGCAACACATGTGCCACAGCCGATACAAGTTTTAGGATTTACTTTCATACGCCTAAATTCCCCTTCTAGCGGCATTATAGCACATTTGGTAGAAGTTTGTCCACCTTTTTTTAATTAAATTATTTCTTTTGTTACAAAGGCTTCTTTTCCTTTATGTCTTTTATGGCTTTCACAAACTCCCAAATAGCAAGTAGCGATAAAAATGCGCCAAAACAGCGTCTTAAAATGCCGCTTGGAATGACTGTTGCAAGAAAAGAGCCGCCAATTGCGAAAATAACTCCGCCCAAGATTATCCAAAATATGCCTTTTGTGGCAATTAAGCCATTCTTAGAGTGAATACCAAGCGAAAAAACAGCCATAACAAGGAAGGTTAGCAAATTAATTCCCTGACTTAGAGGCTGTTCAAAGCCTAAAAATATGGTTAAAAGAGGAATAAGCAATGTGCCTCCGCCCATGCCTAACCCGCCAAAGAAACCTCCCAAAATTCCAAACAAGATTTGTAAAAAAACAGCCACTTTTTCTCCTTAAAATAACAGTCTAATCCCGCCAACAAGCATTATTATTGCAAAAATAATTCTCAGCACTTTTGAAGGGATAAACTTGAGCGCTATTGAGCCCGCAATTCCGCCAACCAACACGCCTAGTCCCACTGTTACAAGTGGAAGCGAGGCAATCGAGCCCTTGAATATGTAAATTGCGCAGCTTATCACTGACAGCGGAAAAATCACTGCAATTGCAGTGGCATGGGCA
>CAZQPZ010000136.1:0-2123 GCA_964595395.1 uncultured Lachnospiraceae bacterium
CGTATGTATCGGCTCGCCCACCTATAACGGCTACCCCACGCCCCACGTCTCCACCCTGCTCGCCGAGATAGAGGCACTAAAGCCGCCCGTAAAAGAATACTCCCTCTTCGGCACCTTCGGTTGGGGAGGCGGCGCCGCCAAAAAAATCACCGAAAAGTTAGACAGCTTAGGCCTACAAAAAACCTTCGATTTAACGAGAAATTAAAAAACACGTATGCAAAAAGCGCCCACACGCGTGGACGCTTTTTTTGTTCTCTTTACTTGCCCGCATTGATGATCTGCATGGGCTTTTTGCGCAGTAGCATAAGTAGCGGTATCAGTATACCGAGCGTGGCAAACAGCAACTGAAAGCCCACGATCAGCCCCACTTGCTTTACGGTAAAAAACATAGGCGTAAACAGATAGCCCCAAGTCTTGACGAATACGCGCGAACAAACCGCCACGCCTATCATCGACAGAATCGTCGAAAGCACAATAATTCCTACCGAAACGAGCAAAGCCTCAAAAATAAACAGCATAGCAATCTCCCATTTCGTGTAACCGCCGGTACGCAATACCCCGACATCCTTCTCTCTGCCCGACAACAAAGCGCTGAAATACTGATAGATAACAAGCACCGCAATCAATGATAAAGCCAAAAATGCAATGCTCAAAATCTTGCTCACCATACGCAACATACGATCGGCTTCGCCAAACGAAGTCGTCACTTCGTTCCTTAATTCATAGTAACGATAATTCACCAAAAGTTCTTCGCCCGGTGCCGAATACGTCATGCCGTCCGGCGGCACAAAAGCCTTTTCGCAAGCGCGTAGATAGCGCCGCGCCGTTTTTTGCTTTTTGGCGGGAAGTAACACGTACGGTATACGCGACGCCTCTACTGTCTCACGTGCCGCCTCGACTTCACCCATAAGCGAATGGCTGATATACAGTACGGTGTGCACGCTGCCATACGCAACTCCCTCGCTAAATTCCGTGCTCAGTGCGGCGAGTCGGGTATCACACTCACGCAAATATCGTTCTGTCTTAAAACCCGTATCTAATATGCCCACCACGGTAAAAACGCGCTCCCCCAGATCCTCGTCTTGCATGGAAATACTCTTGCCTATCAAATCGTCGGCAGATTGAATGGAAACCGTTTCGGTTTCGTCTTGCAAATAGCCACGGTAACGATACATTGCCAACGCATAGGTAGAAAGCACAACTTCATCGGCGGTCTGCGGCAACGCGCCGTGCAATGTAAAGCCGTAACTATCTATAAACCTTAGCGTAAGCGTTAACACGCCCCAATTGTTTTCGTAACCTGCGTTAAACAGAATCTTATCACTGCAATCGGATGGCACTTCGCCCATATTGCCGTAATTGCTTACAAAATAATCGTATACGATATCTATCTCCGCGTTTGTTTTCTTCTGCAATGCGACAATATCCTCTTGCTCGACGGGAATATAAAAATCCCTGTCGTGTTCCGGATACCGCGTCGGCGCAGCATTTATTCCATTCCAAACGGAAAAATAGGACACATTATTTTTGTGCATAGAGTGCGCAATCGTTTCGCTTTGCGAGTAAAAAGTGAAGGCACTCACCACCGACAGCACCAAAAAAATAAGCATAGAAATCACCGCCATGATCGTAAGCCGTGCGGGTTTGCATTTGAGATAGCGTAACGATAAAGTGAACAAGCTGCGCACCCGTTGCCCCGCTTTGGGTCGCGCCGACGCTTCGACCGCGTTTTCTTTGGGCGTATCGCTCGGCGCGGCAACGCTTTCCTGCTCGGCTGCCGTGTCACTTTGCACTTGCCCTTTATGCAACCGTATAATGCGGTCGGCATACTTGCTCGCCGTGACAACGTCGTGCGAGACCACCACCACCAACCGATCACGTGATATTTCTTTAAGCGTTTCAAAGATCATGACGGCGTTGTCGGGGTCGAGCGATCCCGTAGGCTCGTCGCATAACAGTATGCGGCTACCCTTCACTATTGCCCGCGCGATCGCCACGCGTTGGCGTTGCCCGCCCGACAGCTCTTTGGGGAGCTTGTCGGCAAACTCGTCGATTCCTAATTTTTGCAACGTTTCGCGGTGTTTGTTCTCCAAATCCTCTTTGTTGCAAACAAGCGACAAATT
>CAZQPZ010000137.1:0-2080 GCA_964595395.1 uncultured Lachnospiraceae bacterium
AAGAGTATCCATTTTCTCCAGTTCATTTTTTATTTTCATAACGCTCTCCTTAGCATTAAAATGCTTAAAAAGAGCGCTTTTTATGCAATAAAAAAAATCTTGGGAATTTTTCCAAGATTTTTATTTAAATTTGTTTTTCAAAAATGTATTCAATTTTGACGTTTTGCAACTTTCTAATGAATGGCATAATAAGCTTTTCATCAAAAGAAGGTGCCGCAAATCTAATTTTAACCTTTCCATTAACTTCTTCAAGTGGCTTAAGATTTGCAAGGTTTGCATCCAAAATGTTTTGAGTTGTGCGTGGAGGATAGGTTTTAACGCCCACCGTTAAATTAAAACCACGCTTAGCAAAGAAATCATAATCGGTTTCTAGTGCTGGAATTCTCAAGAAATTGTATGGGAAACCTTTTATTCCTTTTTGAAGTTCTTCAAGAAGGCGTGATGCAATTCCGCTGCTGCGATAGTTATGGTCCACAGCAAGCACTGGAATATATAATGCATTTTCTCTTTCAGTGCTTGGGAAGGCTATTAAACAGCCTATAACCTCATCATTTAAAGTTGCGCAAAATTGCAATTTTTCTTTGCGATTGAGGTTTGCAAGCATTCCTTCATAAGTTTCATGCAATTCCAGCGAAAATGTTGTTGCTGTTTCCGTCAAATCTAAATATGAGCGCTTAAAAAATGCAAAAACACTTTTGACATCGCTACTTGTTTTAATTGGCTTAATTTTTATTCCTTTCATGTAATTATTATATCAAAATGCTTAGTTTTTGCAAAACAAAATTCACTTATAATCACAAATAAACATAGTATGCTTTTGTGGAGGCAAATATGTGTGGAATTGTTGGTGCAATAAAGGATGAGGACTGTAAAGAGGAAGTTATTAAAGGTCTTGAGCTTATCCAATATCGTGGTTATGACTCAGCGGGGATATGCCTTAAAGAAGGCGCGAAACTTGAGATTTACAAAGCGAGGGGCGTTATTGAAAAGCTTGAGGGGAAATTGCCAAATTCGCATCATAGCGTTGCAATAGGGCACACCAGATGGGCAACACATGGCGGTGTTTGCGAAAAGAACGCCCACCCAATTGAAAGTGGAAATAAAAGCTGGGCGATTGTACATAATGGCATTATTGAAAACTATAGGCTGATTGCAGATAAACTTGCGCAAGAGGGATACTCTTTTAAAACTGAAACAGACACTGAAGTGATTTCTGCACTCTTGGAGGTTAATGACAGCATTGCCCCCATTAAAAACATTGTTTGGCTGACAAAAAAGTTGAAAGGCAGCTATGCTTTTTGTGGAGTGAGAAAAGAGGACGAAAATGTTATTTATGCTGCCAAGTTTAAAAGCCCGCTTTACGCTTTTTATAGCAGCGATGTTGTGATGGTGGCAAGCGACCCCATTTGTTTCCCAAAAGGCGATTATTATAAACTTAACGACGGCGAAATTTGCAAATTGAAAAGAGGCGAAATTAGCTTTTTTGACGCAGAAGGTCAGCCTATTGAAAAGGAATTGCAGCCATATAAAGAAATATCTGCGCTGGCGGATAAGGGCGCATATCAGCACTTTATGCTTAAGGAGATTTATGAAACCCCAGAAGCTATAAGAAAGCTTGCAATTAACTTTATGAATGTGGACTATGCTGAATTGCATAAATTCAAATGTCCAAAAGTTTGGCTTATTGGCTGCGGAACAGCCTATCACTCCTGCCTTATGGGCGCAAGTTTTATGCGCAAATATCTTAAAGTTGATGCGGAAGCCTTGCAGGCAAGTGAGTTTAGATACGATAATTATGTTGTAAACAGTAAAACTCTTTGCATTTTTGTTAGCCAGAGTGGAGAAACCGCGGACACGATTGCTGCACTTGAAAAGGCAAGAAAGAAGAGGGCAAAAATCATCACGCTGACAAATGTTTTGCATAGCTCACTTGCTGCCTTGGGAGATATTTGTTTGCCAATCAGCGCAGGCCCAGAAGTTGCTGTGGCGTCCACAAAAGCATACAGCTGCCAAGTTGCTGCGCTTTACATGCTTTGCATGGCGCTTAAGGGCGAAAATGACTTCTACAGAGCTGTTAAAG
>CAZQPZ010000138.1:0-2057 GCA_964595395.1 uncultured Lachnospiraceae bacterium
AAGGTGGATTTTAATGGCTATTGTAAAAGATTGGACAAAGTATTTAAAAAAAGTTAGACTGACTAACACAAATGAAAATGGCAATGACGCCGATAATAGATATAACACAACAGATTTTGTCTATTTGCCTTCTTTAGATGATGTAAGGGATATTCCAAGTGAATCAAGAATAACTTCACTTACAGATTTTGCTCTTGCAAACTATGCATGGCAGGCTGGCAGTGCTAGAGATTATCAAGGTCGTCTTGCTGGCGCTGGCTGGCTCCGTTCCGGCTATTCTAGAAATTCTGTAAGATCTCTTAACGTGGACGGCTCGCTCGACAGTAGCAGTGCTAAGTATAGGAACGACGGCGCGGCTCCAGTCTTTGTACTCGATCTTCCATCTGAAATCTCCGCACGCAGTGCGCAGCGTGAACTTGGCGAGATAGAAGAAATATTAGGTCCGGACGGGGAAAAACGACACCTACTTAGCCTTGGAGAGTATCCACAACTTGTATCAAGTCAAGAAGAGGCTGCAGTTTTAGAAAAATTATATAATAATGGAAATCTTCAAGCTGGGCTGGAATGCACCGGCAGGCTTTATACAACCAATGGTCGGCAGGAATATAACGAGGATTTTCTTTCAAAACAAAATCCTGAGTTTGTATATAATGGTCAAAAGTATGTGCGTGCTGTTGTTTGGAATAGTGCGGATAACAAATTTAGTGATAACAGTACTGTTCCCAGAACTGGAAATACGATTTGGCTTAAAGTTGAGCCACTTAAGCTTCGCATAGAAAATTGGAAAGAACTTGAAAGAGGCACAAAAACATTAAAGCTGCAATGCGACCAAATGATTTTGGCAGGACTTCCTTTTTATCCTGATTGGGGGCATGAAAATTGTTCTATGTGGCAAAATTCTTTATGGAGAGCATTTTTAAACAGCGCAAAATCCAGTGAACTTGATGGACATCCTGACCATAGAGCCGAATATCAGTGGGATTTTACAAATCGTGGATTTTTGTATGAGGCGCTCAATATGGAGCGCGGCGCAACGCGAGAGTTTGTAATTCCAGAATATGAAAAAGAAGTGGCCAATTATGCGTTTGAAGGATGTGTGGGTTTAGAGAAAATTATTATCCACAATGGCGTAACAACAATAGGAGAAAGAGCTTTTAGTGGGCTCACAAACAGTCAGGTGATTTTTGATAACCCTGCAAACAAACTTAAAATTAACCAAGAAAGTTTTGGAAGCGGGAAATTTAAATATTTTTACTTAACTAAAGATGGGCGCAAAATAATACTCTCTGCAAAACAAGATGAGGAATTAGATAAAACTTGTATTCGCAATGATTTTAATTTAGAAGAAGTTAATAAATATTTTAATGCAAATTACAGAACTAATCTGATTCAACTGAAAGAATGGCGTGAAAGTGGCAAGATTAAGTTTATTCCACCTGAATACACACTCATGACTTTCCCGGCAAGTCAGATGGCAAATTATTTTGTAAACAACAATAATCAACGCTGGGGCAAGCTGGTTAAAACCCTTGGCTTTGATACTCTTGAGGGGACTGAGAAAAACAATTCACTTGTTGATCTTATGAAAATCTATTATGCGATTGGCGGCTTTTCCTCAAACCAAGGCGAAAGCGAAAAGGCGTTTGAATATGTTTTAAATTATGTTGCCAAAGGTAAGGCAATTGTTGGGCGTGAAGGATATGTTTATGTAAAAAATCCATCACCAAGCCAAATTGGTGTAGAAATTCATGCCAGATTTTCAAAATTGCAATTAAAAGGCGAATTTAACCCTCTTTTTGCTAAATTTTTCATGAAATATTATAAAGATAACCCTGATTTTATGAATTTTAGGTTAAAAGATAAAGATGGCGATTTAATGGACAGTCAAGACTATCTTTGCGCGGCACATAACAGCTTTGAAACTATTTTAAAGAATTATCCTAATAGAACTGTTGCTGGAAATGAAGAGAGGGCGCTTTTAACCCCAAGGTTTGTTGCTGAACATAGCTGCATTGTGGAATATTAGGATATTGAAGAAGGCAATGAAATCTTAGCCG
>CAZQPZ010000139.1:0-2049 GCA_964595395.1 uncultured Lachnospiraceae bacterium
GTAAATCAAAAGCTTGATATAAACGCTATTGAGGACATGCCTATAGAGAAAAAAGAAAATAAAAGCATGCAAGAGATATACAGAATTATTAAAGATATTGATCCTAACAGACTTTCGCCAATGGGCGCTTTTGAAATTTTAGTAGACCTTACAAATAAGGCTAAGGAGGAAGAATGAAAATAAAACTTCTTGACAGCATGGTGTTTAATCGCATTGCGGCAGGCGAGGTGGTTGAAAAGCCAGCCTCAATCGTTAAAGAGCTTGTTGAAAACAGTATAGACGCCAAAGCAACAGTCATCAGCATTGAAATTGAAGATGGCGGAAAGAAAAAGATTGTAATTTCAGACAACGGCCACGGCATTGCGAAAGAGGATTTAAAAACAGCCTTCCTTCCACATGCAACAAGTAAAATTTCCAAGATTGAAGATTTAGATACAATTCACACTCTTGGCTTTAGAGGAGAGGCTCTTGCTTCAATTGCTTCAGTTTGCCACATATATGCGTCATCAAAAACTGCTGATGCACAGCTTGGTTGTAGCATTAGAATTGACGGCGGACTCTTCAGTGAAGTGAAGGAAGTTGCCCGTAATGCAGGAACAACAATTGAGGCAACAGACCTTTTCTACAATGCGCCTGTTCGAGCTAAATTCTTGCGCCGTTCTAAGATTGAAGAAAGTGAAATAACGCACCTTATTGAAAAGTTTATGCTTGCTCATCCTGAAATTTCATTCCTTTACGTTGTAGACGGGAAACAGATATATAACACAATATCTTCAGAGTTGTCTGACATAATATATACAATATATGGTAGAGAAGTTTATGATAACTTAATTAAGATTTCAGCCGAACAAGACGGCATGACACTTAATGGATTCATTGTTTCGCCAAAGTTTTCTAAAGTTAACAGAACAAATCAAACACTTTTTGTTAATGGCAGATACGTTGAAAACTATCTTATCTCTTCTGCTGTGCAAGGCGCGTTTGAAGCCTTTTTAATGAAGGGCAGATTCCCAATTTACATCTTAGGTCTCACTCTTCTAGCTGACAGCGTGGATGTTAATATTCATCCAACGAAAAGAGAGGTTAAGTTTGAAAATTCCAATCGTGTTTTTGGCTTTGTAAGAAAGACTATTGAAGAGGCACTGACTGCTTCCCATCATCTCGCAAGCTTCGAGCTTAGAGAGCCAGCTGAGAATCATTTTTCTGATATTGAGCTTAGAGCACCAGAAAATCCAGAAGGAATAAGCCATGTGCCTGTTGCGGACATTGAGCCTTTGCGTGTTAAAGAGGGCAAAAGCTATCGCGACATTCGTGGCGACGAAAAAATTGAATATCCAAAAATTGACACAGACATTGCAACAAAAAAGGTTAAACGTCAGCTTCCTGATTTTGGAAATATCACAATTGAAACAATAATTCCTGTCAATAAAAAGGGTGGAAGAATTTTCTTCGATCAAACAGAAGCTAAACACGCTGAAGAAATTATGGCGGGCAAAGAATTAAAAAGCACATTTTTGACTGCCTCTGTAAAAGACGAAATGAAAATTCTTGGCACGTTGTTTGCAACCTACATTATTGTTGAGTATGACGATAAAGCATACTTCATAGATCAACACGCAGCACATGAGCGCACCCTTTATGACAAACTCGTTAAGAGTGTGGAGGAAAGTGCGGTTGTAAAACAGCCTCTTCTTATTCCTTTTGAGATTAAAGTTACTCAAAAAGAAAAAATTAAACTTATGGAAACAAAAGCCGCGTTAGAAGAGCTCGGCTTTGAAATTCAGGAAACTAAAGAGGGCTGTGAAGTTAGCGCTGTGCCACTTATCCTAAATTCAATTAAGCTAGATAGTTTCTTTGAAAGCATTTTGCAGGACGAAAGCATATTTGATAAGTCCGCAAGTGAAATTCTTAAAAGCCGCCTTAGTCAATATGCTTGCAAACATGCAATTAAGGCTGGCGACCATATTAGCGAAGACGAAATCGCATTCCTAATTGATGAAATGCGTAAAGGAGTGCTACTCTGTCCTCATGGCAGACCATCTGTTTTGG
>CAZQPZ010000140.1:0-2042 GCA_964595395.1 uncultured Lachnospiraceae bacterium
ATCTTTCTCTTTTTAATATTTTAAAAGTATTGTAACTAATTGGACTAAACGTGAAAAATTTTTTAAGTGAATGAATGTTATTTTAACATAACAAGCCCCTTTTTAGATAAGGCTCTGTAGCAATTTTCGACAAGCAAAATCACAAGATATGGAAATTTTGAGTAAAAAATTATCTATATATTGTGTTATTTTTGTTTGACAAAGTGTATCAATAGTTGTAAAATCGCTTTTGGAAATTGATTGCAGAGGAGGACAAAAATGCAAGTAATCAAAAGAAACGGCACAAGTGTTGATTTTGACCCAAGCAAAATTGATGTTGCCATAGGTAAAGCCAATAATGAGGTTGAGGGCGTTGAAAAAGCCACTCACGCAGAGATTAAAGAAATTTTAAACTATATCTTATCTCTTGGCAAAAAAAGACTTCTTGTTGAGGATATCCAAGACATTATTGAGAAAAAACTTATGGAGTTTGGACACTTTGATCTTGCAAAGAAGTATATCATATATAGATATACTCGCGAACTTGTTAGAAAGGCAAACACCACAGACCTTGCCATTAAAGAGCTTATTGATGGCGAAAGTGAATATTGGAATACTGAAAACTCCAATAAAAACGCCAGAGTTGTAACAACTCAGCGTGACTATATTGCTGGAATAACAAGCACAGACATCACAAGAAGATTTTTGCTTTCTCCAGAAATTGTTAAGGCGCATGACGAGGGAATTATCCATTTCCACGATGCAGACTATTTTGCACAAAGCGCTCTTCACAACTGCGACCTTGTTAACCTTGAAGATATGCTTCAAAACGGCACCAACATCAACGGTGTCATGATTGAAAAGCCACACAGATTTTTAACTGCAATGACTATTGCCACACAGATTATCACAGCTGTGTCATCCAGCCAGTATGGCGGAGTTACAATCACTTTAACTCATCTTGCTCCATTTGTTAGGGATAGTTATAACTTCCACCTTAACAGATTCTTAAAGAGAGGATTTAAAAAAGAAGACGCTGAAAAGTATGCAAAAGAGGATTTGAAAAAGGAAATTACTGACGGCGTTCAGACCTTCCAATATCAAATTAACTCTATGACAACAACAAATGGACAGGCTCCATTCCTTAGTGTTTGCATGTATATTGGCGAAACAAATGAATATAAAGAAGAACTTGCAATGATTATTGAAGAAGTGCTTCGTCAGCGCATTAAGGGCATGAAGAACGATAAGGGTGTTTATATCACTCCAGCCTTCCCAAAACTTTTGTACGTGCTTGAAGAAGACAACATTAAAGAGAACAGCAAATACTTCTACTTAACAAAGATTGCTGCAGAATGCACTGCAAAACGCATGGTGCCTGATTACATCTCTGAAAAGATGATGAAACAACTTAAGATTGATAAGAATGGAAACGGACAATGCTATCCTTGCATGGGTTGCCGCTCATTCTTAACTCCATATGTAGATGAAAACGGCAAGCCAAAATATTATGGCAGATTCAACCAAGGTGTTGTTACAATCAACCTTGTTGATGTTGCACTTTCATCTGACAAAAATATGGATGAATTCTGGAAGATTTTTGATGAAAGACTTGAGCTTTGCCACAGAGCATTGCAGATTAGATACAAACGACTTAGCACAATCACTTCAGATGTTGCCCCAATTCTTTGGCAACACGGTGCGCTTGCAAGGCTTAAGAAGGGCGAAAGCATTCATGACCTTCTTCACAAGGGATATTCAACAATTTCACTTGGATATGCAGGACTTTATGAATGTGTTAAGTTTATGACAGGTCACAGCCATACTGATAACGGATTGGGCAAAGAATTTGGCCTTAAAGTTATGCAGCACATGAACGACAAGTGTAAAGAGTGGAAAGCGGCGGAGGAGATTGACTACAGCGTGTATGGCACACCAATCGAATCCACAACTTATAAGTTTGCTAAAGGCTTAAAGAAGCGTTTCGGCACTGTTAAGGGAATTACTGACAGAGACTATATCACAAACTCATACCATGTTCCTGTTTTTGAAGAAATTGATGC
>CAZQPZ010000141.1:0-2039 GCA_964595395.1 uncultured Lachnospiraceae bacterium
TTGACAAGAAAATTCTTACAACAGCTTTGAAACAGGCAAGAGAGGGCAGAATGTTCATCATGAACAAACTCCTTGAAACAATTAAAGAGCCTAGACATGAGCTTTCAAAATATGCTCCAAAAATCATTTCATTCATGATTGATCCAGACAAGATTAAAGATGTTATCGGCTCTGGCGGAAAAACAATCAACAAGATTATTGATGAAACTGGCGTTAAGATAGACATTGAGGACAATGGTCAAGTATTTATCGCAAGCGAAGACACTGCAAAAGCAGAGCGCGCAAAAACAATCATCCTTTCAATTGTTGAGGATCTTGAAGTTGGAAAGACTTATGAAGGCACAGTTGCAAGAATTATGACATTTGGTGCTTTTGTTGAAGTTGCTGGCGGAAAAGAGGGAATGATCCATATTTCAAAACTTTCATCAAAACGCGTTGAAAAGGTTGAAGATGTTGTTAAAATCGGCGACAAGGTTCAAGTTGAAGTAATCAAAATTGACGAAAAAGGTCGCGTAGACATGAAACTTATAAAAGTTTTGAAGAAATAATAGGTAAAATATTATCTCAACTTTAAAGTTGTTTGTCATTCTGAGGCGGGCAGCCGAAGAATCTATTGGATAATATTTGAATTTTGCAAATTCCTAGAAAAATTTTAAAAATCAGGAACATTTTAGTTCTTGATTTTTTTATACCTGCATATAGGTATAGCATGAAAAAGTTAAACGTGTTTATATTCAGAAAATATATTGTAAATCTCTGCATATTGGGACTGGTTGTTATAATCGGCCTTGCAGTTGCCTTTGGCGTGAATTTTAATGGCAAAAAGGCTCAAGAAACTTCAGCGGCGCAGGGGGCGATTTATCAAGGAGATACTTCTTCCAACAAAATCAGCCTTATGATTAATGTCTGCTGGGGAACGGAATATCTTGGCGATATGCTTGACACACTTGACGCAAAAGGCGCAAAAGTGACCTTTTTTGTAGGCGGTGTTTGGGCTGCCGATAACGAGAAAATGCTTCTTGAAATGGTAGAGCGCGGTCATGAAATTGGCAATCATGCTTATTCTCATAAAGACCATGACAAACTCACAAAACAAAGCTCTATTAAAGAAATTTCAACAACTCACAAGCTTGTTAAAAGCATAACTGCAAAAGAGATGAACTTGTTTGCGCCACCAAGCGGGGCTTATAACGCTCAAACTGTGGAAGCTGCAGAAAGCTTAGGCTATAAAACTATAATGTGGACTCGTGACACAATTGACTGGCGAGACCAAGATGTTAACACAATCTACAATCGTGCAGTGGGTAATGCAGCTGGTGGCGACCTTATTCTAATGCATCCAACTGCTTGCACAAGAGATGCTTTAGGTAAGATAATTGACACTCTTCAAGGGCAGGGATTTGAGCTTGTAACAGTGAGCGATAACCTTTCTGGAGTGCAAAATTAAGCTTTTGGATTAAAATTTGACAATAATTTAACAAAATTTCACTATACAAACCCCTCAGCCGTTTGCAAACAAAAGCCTTCTATGATATAATTAGGCTATGGCTGAATATAAAGTTAGTAAATCTAAGAAAAATGGTACAAATTCAAATGCGAGAAAGATAGCAGGAATTGTGCTTATCGCACTGTCCTGCCTCGCATTTTTCTTTTTACTTACAAATGTTGTGCCTTTTATGCAAACCTTTTTGCTGGGCACTTTTGGATACTTTGCTTATCCTATGTTTGTGGGAATGCTACTTGGCGGTGTCGCACTTTTAAATCACAAAAAATATAAGCTTTCTAAGAAGTATGCAATCTTCTTGTATCTCACAATTTTCCTTCTTGTGTGCATAATTCAACTTGCTGTTGTTGGTGACAAGGCGGGCTCTTTTGGCGAGTATCTTGGCTCTAATTACACACGCAAGCACACAGCTGGCGGAATTGTGTTTGGACTTTTTACAACTTGCATTTTATATATGACAAACTACATTTGGGCGTTTGTAATTTTTTCAGTTTTCTTTGTTGTTGCACTTGCTCTTTACATTGATTCAATCATC
>CAZQPZ010000142.1:0-2031 GCA_964595395.1 uncultured Lachnospiraceae bacterium
TAATGTTAAGATTTGGTCAAGTAACTACCCCGTCTTTTATGGAAAGAGAAAAAAATTCAATCTGTTTAACATAGAAGTACAACATCGCAAGTTAAAAATTTGTCGTCTGAAAAACACATATTGTTATAGGTATTGAAACAAGGTTTGGTTTTTTTGGAAACAAAGTAGATATATATTGATCTTTTACGAGCATAACAGAAAAATCATAATTGTCTACATTTATGCTTGGTTTACCTTTCTCAATTGCAAGCACATACTCATCAATTTTTAATAAGTCAAGTTTGACATCATACTTTGCAAACGATTTCTTATAAAGTTGATAAGCACATTCTGTTTGCCATTTTGTAAAGCCAATTAAAATAACTTTTTTTATTCTCATCTACCTCATAACAATTTTATAACAACTACACAAAATTACAGAACAAAAAAACGCGGATGGCATAATGCCATACCCGCGTTATTTTTGGTTGTCTCACGATTTATTAAGCTGCTAAGCGTGAAGCAATTTCGGTGTTCACAATTTCATTATAGTTTGTGTTGCCGTTTGTCATGCCTGCTTTTTGAGTAATTTTAAGAAGTGTTTTAAGTGACTCTTCGCTCATAACCATGTCGGACGAGAATGCATTGATGCGGTAGTAAGCCGCAACTGCAATTTTAAGGTCGTCAATTGTCATGCCGTCAAACGAGTTTTTAAGCGCTTTTGCAGCGTCTTCTAAGTGGTCGTTCAAGTAGCAGTCTTTCATGAAGTCATATGCACGTCTTACAGCTCTTAAAAACTTTTCAGCAATGTCGCTATGGTCACGTAGATAACTTTCCTTTGCAATGAAGCAAGTGTAAGGAATGTTTTTTGGTGCGAAGTCCGCAACAGCACCAACAATGTGATATTCTGGGTGAGCAGCAACAAGGTTGGAAGCGTTAGGCTCAAACAATGTGCAGAAGGCTGCATTTGAGTTTTCAAAGGTGCTTCCAATGGCATTGAAATCAACATCCGTTTTCAAGTTGACCTGATCTTTGCCAGTGCCAATTGTAAGTCCAGCATCTTCAATAGCATACTGAAGAGTCATTGCAGGCATTCCACCAGCTCTTCCGCCAATAATAGTTTCGCCAACAAGGTCGGTGATTTTAAAGTCAGCGCCCTTCTTGGAAACGATGAATGAGCCGTCTGCCTGTGTAAGTTGACCAAACACTTTAGGTTGATCGGCAATGCCTTCTTGATTTGTGTACACAACTGTTTCTGGCCCTGCCAAGATAATGTCCGCAGCGCCTGAAACTAAGGCTGACATTGAAATATTTGAACCACCGCCGTTTGTAAGGTTAACAGTAAGTCCTTCGTCCTCAAAATAACCTAAGTTGATTGCGGCATAGAGTGGAGCATAGAATATTGAGTGAGTAACCTCGTTGAGGCTAATCTTTGTGTAATCTTTTTCGCCGCAGCCCACAACCAGCGAAGTAGATAATGCTAAAGCACAGCAAAGAGCGCCGGCAAGAGCAAGTTTAAATTTTTTCATTTTTCCTCCTTTACAAGAATCATTTTATGAAAAAGTTAAAATGTTTGTGAAAGAGGGGTTGACAAGTGAATAAATTCGTGCTAAAATACAAGAGAAATTGGAGGAAATTATGTCACTCTTACTTGATAACAACATTTTAGAAAGACTTATGCAGCCAAACGTCATGGCAGGCATTATTTTGCTTGTGATTGGCGTGTTGTTTGCGATATTTGCTAAGAAGATTACAAAGCTGATTAGAAAATCTGAGAAAGTTGAGTCAAACGATAGAATCTTGCTCACAATCAAGGCTTTCGCATTAGTTGTAATTTTAGTGTCACTTATCGTTATGATTATTAAGTAAACAAGCGCTAATTCGCTTGTTTTTTTTTATCATTTTTGATACAATTTAATAGTTTTATAAAAGGAAAATTATATGTTAGACAAAAAGTATAACGCACAGGAAAAGGAAGCAAAATGGCTTTCATATTGGAATGAAAATAAAATTTATGAGTTTAAGCCTGATGGAAGAAAGGTTTTTTCTATT
>CAZQPZ010000143.1:0-2011 GCA_964595395.1 uncultured Lachnospiraceae bacterium
TGATACATACATCGAAATCAAGCCATCCACCTTGGATTTTAGCAACGATTTCTTCTGCGCCAACAAAGTCTGCGCCAGCTTTTTGAGCTTCATCAGCTTTGTCGCCTTTTGCTATAACAAGCACTTTAACGCTCTTACCAGTTCCGTGAGGGAGCACAACAACTCCTCTAACCTGTTGGTCTGCGTTTCTTCCGTCAACGCCAAGTTTAACGTGAAGTTCAACTGTTTCGTCAAATTTAGCTTTAGCTGTTTCCATCATGTGATCAAATGCTTCACTAACAGTGTAAGCGTTGTTCTTTTCATAGGTGGCAAGAGCAGCTGTCATTCTTTTACACTTTTTCATCCCTCTTCCTCCTACTCGCTAACTGTAACGCCCATGCTGCGTGCAGCACCTTCGATCATGCTCATAGCAGCTTCAATGCTTGCCGCATTAAGGTCAGGCATTTTAAGCTCTGCAATTTCACGAATCTGTGCTTTTGTGATATTTCCGACTTTTACTTTGTTCGGTTTTGCTGAGCCTTTATCCAGTCCGATAGCCTTCTTAATAAGAACGGCTGCAGGTGGAGTTTTAAGCACAAAACTGAATGACCTGTCTTGGTAAATTGTGATTACCACAGGGATAACGAGGCCAGCTTGAGCTGCTGTTTTCTCGTTGAATTCTTTGGTAAATGCCGCGATGTTGATTCCATGTGGTCCAAGAGATGAACCAACTGGAGGTCCCGGTGTGGCTTTACCAGCTGGGAGTTGAAGTTTAACAACTGCCCCAATCTTTTTAACTGCCATTTTTTCCTCCTTATGTGGTGATTTGAGCGTGTGCAGTGGCGCTCTCCCACGATTTTGTGAGGCTTACGCCTCGAAACCGACTTATAGTCGGTGTATTTTTAGTAGGTTTCCCTACAAAATACCATTGTTATACGTCAAGTCTTCTCATTTGTGAGAAGTCAAGATCAACTGGTGCCTCTCTGCCGAACATTTCAACAATAACTGTTGCAACGCTTTCTTCAGAGTTAACAGATTGAACAACACCGATTGTGCCCTCAAGTGGTCCGTCGATAACTTCAATCTTGTCGCCAACTGAAATGTTAGTTTCAACCTTGATTTTTTCAAGTTTGTTCTTTCTAACTTCTTCTTCAGTAAGTGCAAGTGGACGTCCGTTTGGTCCAACAAAACCTGTGATTCCACGTGTTCTTGTAACATTGTGCCAAAGGTCATCGCCATAAATCATCTTAACGAAGATATAGCAAGGCATGCTTTTTCTTTCAACAAGTTTTTTCTTGCCGTTTTTCTCTTCAACAACACTTTCCATTGGAATAATGATGTCAAATATGCGGTTTTGAAGTCCAAACTTTGAAACAACTGTTTCAAGATTTTCTTTAGCCACATTTTCATAACCTGAGAATGTGTGAAGAGCATACCATTTTGCCTCTGTTGTGTGTTCTGGCACTTGCTCGCCTTTAACAGATTGCACATTGGTTTTCACGTCTTCGCTTGAAACTTCTGCTGCTATATTCTTTTCATTTAAGATTTCTTGTTTATTATCGTCCATGTAATTCCTCCCCTTAGGTTAAAAGCCCGAATAGATAGCCAAGCAATGCATCAAGCCCGAACAAAACAAGTCCGAAAATAACAACAACTGCCAGAACTATACCTGTTTTCTTGCAAACTTCACCAAATGAAGGCCAAGTAACCTTTTTAAGTTCGCTAACAGTTTCTCTTGCCTTTCTAGAAAACTTTTTTTCCTTAGGTTTTTTATCTTTTTTTGATTTGCCGCCCTTAAGCTTATCGCTATTTTTATCTTTCCCATTTTTTGCGGTTTTTTCTTTTGCAGGCTTAGAAACGCTCTCGTCAGTAACGACAACAGCGTCTTTTGCTTCTTCAGTTTCAGAAATTAAAACTTCTTGTTGTAAGTTTTTTTTCTTAGACATTTTTCCTCCCTGCAAAATTATTTCGTTTCTTTGTGAACAGTTCTCTTTCCGCATCTTGGGCAGAATTTTTTAATTTCAATTCTTTC
>CAZQPZ010000144.1:0-1986 GCA_964595395.1 uncultured Lachnospiraceae bacterium
AGGAAAGGAAGATAAATACTGCTACTCGGATGAAGAGCTTAACGCAGAGCTTGAAAACTTTGGCAGAAAGGGCGTTACAATCCAAAGATACAAAGGTCTTGGAGAGATGAACGCAGATCAGCTTTGGGAAACAACAATGAACCCAGAAAAGAGAACGCTTATTCAAATTACAATGGAGGACGCGATTGAAGCCGACAAACTCTTCAATCAGCTTATGGGAGAAGATCCAGAGCTTCGCCGCCAATTCATTGAAGAAAACGCAACACTTGTTACAGACCTTGATGTTTAATTAAAAAAGGAAAAATAAAATGAAAGACGAAAAGAAATCTTTACCAGAGCTTCTTGAAAACACAAAGATTGAAAAAGTAGATGCAGTGGGCGAGCTTAAGCGCTCATTCATTTCTTACGCCATGGCGGTTAACGTTTCGCGTGCCATTCCAGATGTAAGAGACGGACTTAAACCTGTTCACAGAAGAATTTTGTATGCAATGGGCGACACTGGCAACACCTATGACAAGCCATTTAGAAAATGCGCTAGAACGGTGGGTGAAGTTATGGGTAAGTACCATCCACACGGCGACAGCTCTGTTTACGATGCAATGGTGCGTCTTGCTCAAGATTTCTCAATCAGATGTCCACTTATTGACGGACACGGAAACTTTGGCTCTGTTGACGGAGATCCACCAGCGGCTATGCGTTACACAGAAGCCCGTCTTTCAAAAATTGCGGGACTTATGCTCGAAGACATCGAAAAGGACACAGTTGCTTTCTATCCTAACTTCGACGAAACACTTATGCAGCCAACTGTTCTTCCAGCAAAGTTTCCTAACCTTCTTGTAAACGGCGCAGACGGAATTGCTGTGGGAATGGCAACAAACATTCCACCACACAACCTTGGCGAGGTTATCAGCGGTGTTCAGGCGCTTATCGATAATCCTGAAATTGACATTGACGATCTTATTAAAATCATTCCTGCTCCAGATTTCCCAACAGGCGGAATAATCATGGGCAGAACTGCAATTAAACACGCTTACAGAACTGGCCGTGGCGGCATTGTGCTTCGCGGAAAAGCTGAAATTGAAGAAAGCGCAAACGGCAGACAAAAAATTGTTATCACAGAACTTCCATATCAAGTTAACAAGGCAAAATTCATTATCCAAGTTGCCGACATGGTTAAAAACAAACGCATTGAAGGAATCAGTGACATTAAGGAAGAGTCTGACCGCCAAGGCATGAGAGTTGTTATTGACATTAAAAAGGATGCCAACGCTCAAGTTGTTTTGAACCTTCTTTACAAGCACACTCAGCTTCAACAGGGCAGTGGAATTATCATGCTTGCGCTTGTTGACGGCGCTCCAAAAATCCTTAACTTGAAGGAAGTGCTTGAATGCTATCTTGCTCATCAAATTGATGTTCTTACAAGAAAAACAAAATTCGACCTTGCAAAAACAAAGGAAAGAGAGCACATAGTTAAAGGTCTTGTTATTGCACTTGCAAACATTGACGAAGTTATTGCAATAATCAAAGCTTCTGACGATAAGCAAGACGCTATGCAAAAGCTTACTCAAAACTTTGAGCTTGACGAAATTCAAGCTTCAGCTATCTTGGAAATGAAACTCTCTCGCCTCACAAGCTTGGAAGTTGAAAAACTTAACGAGGAATTAAGAGAGCTTGACCTTAAGATTGCTGACCTTGAAGACATTTTGGCAAAACCTGCAAGAGTAAATCAAATTATTCGTGACGAACTTGAAAATATCAAAACAGAATTCAATCAACCTCGTCGCACACAAATCAGCTTTGATATGGGCGGAATTGATATTGCTGACCTTATTGAGGAAGAGGAAGTTGTTATTTCAATGACACATCTTGGTTATGTTAAGAGAATATCATCAAGTGAATATAAAGCGCAGAAACGTGGCGGAGTGGGAATTACAGCGCACAAGACTAAAGATGAGGACTATGTTGAACAGATGTTCATCACATCCT
>CAZQPZ010000145.1:0-1969 GCA_964595395.1 uncultured Lachnospiraceae bacterium
AGGTTGGCATTCACGCATAGCTTTAATGGCAGCGCTTGCCTTTTCAAAATAGTCAGGGGCGGAGGATAGCTTTCCAGACAGCTGGCTATCTACATATTTAAGGTCAGGGATGAAGATGTCGACAAAGTTTTTCAGTCGATATATTGTTTCCTCTTCTTCATAGCCCGAGCAATTCCAAACAACAGGAATGTTAGGTTTGTAAATTTTAAGCGCTGCTATAATCTCGTCAGCATAGTGGGTGGGGGTTACAAGGTTTATGTTGTGCGCGCCCTCCGATTCAAGCTTTTTAAAAATCTCTGCAAGCCTTTGCACCGAAATCTCTTCGCCTAAGCCTTCATGACTTATTTGATAGTTTTGGCAAAAACAGCATTTCATATTGCAGTGCGAAAAAAATATAGCACCGCTGCCATTTATGCCACTAATGATTGGCTCTTCCCAAAAGTGCTTCATAACGCAAGCAACTTTGAGAGTTTTAGCGCCGCAAAACCCCGCCGCCTTCGCTCTGTCAATTCCGCACTTTCTAGGACATAAATTACATTTCATGGTTTAATTTTAACACTTTACTTAGTAAATTAGCAAGAGAAAAATATTAAAAAAGTTAACAATTGCAATTTAATGTGCTATACTTAAAATATGAAACTGGAAGATATAAACTTAAACCTATTGAAAACTTTTTACAATGTTGCAAAAGAAGGCAACATTACAAAAACAGCCGAAAAAAATTACACATCTCAGCCGGCTATAAGCAGGGCAATAAAACAACTGGAAAGTGAATATAACGCTCAACTTTTTTATCGCACTTTATCAGGCGTTGAACTTACTGAAAAAGGCAATATTTTGTTTCAATCTGTTGAAAGAATGTTTGAAGAAATTAATCGAACTGAAATTCAAATTAAAGAGGTGGATGGTTTTGAAAGGGGCAGGCTGTGCATAGGCGCGCCAAGCCAGATTGCTGCCATATATCTTTTTGAAGCAATAGCCAAATTTCACAAAGTTTATCCTAAAGTTGAAATCACAATTGTAAGTAAAACAACGGCTGAACTTTTAAAATTATTACAAAAACATGAAGTTGATTTTGTTATTGACACCGCTCCCGTTCAAACAACTTTAAAAAATATTGAGATAAAACAAATTCATGAATACGAAAATTGCTTTTTTGTAAACAGCAAATTTCCATTAAAGGCCATCCAAAAAATAAGAACTATTCATGATTTAAAAGAGTATCCTTTAATTTTGCCAGTTTCTAAAACCGCAAATAGAATGGCATTAAACAGCCTTTTGACTGAGGAGAATATCAAATTTGAAAATGTCCTTAACATTCATACTAGTGAAATGATTATTAGTGCGGTGAGAAAGGATGCTGGGATAGGTTATGCTATTAAAGATTTAATTCTTGACGAAGTAAAAAAAGGGGAATTCTCCATTTTAGAGCTAAATGAAAGCCTGCCTAAAACTCAAGTTTGTTTAGTTTATGAAAAAAATACATTAAGTAAAATTTCTTCATACTTTTTATCTAACTATTTAAAGATATGCCTCTAGCATATCTTTTTTGATATGGCAAACCGCGAAATTAAGTATTTGTCAAACGAACTCTCATTAATTTATACTTTGCCTGTGAGGTGAAGAATGAATAATAAATTAATCGAAAATGCTTGTTTTGCTAAATCTTTTATGATGCTTGGAGATTCTTTAAACAATTGCTATAACTGCTCCTATTGCAGAGTTTCTTGCGAGAAATGTGTTAAACAGAGCTATCATATTTTGCCTAGTGAAATCAATCCAAAGTTTGTAAATATCCCAGTGGCTGTTAACTTGTTTTATGGCGATCCTATGTTGCAGCTTGATAACACAATTAACTTACTGAGAAGATTGGAGAAGTCTAGGCATAAAGGCCCTGTGATTATTGTAACCAAGGGAGGTTTTTCGAGTTTTCCAGATGTGGAGTTTGATTTGGATTTACACATTGCTT
>CAZQPZ010000146.1:0-1963 GCA_964595395.1 uncultured Lachnospiraceae bacterium
TGGCATTTCGTTGGATGCCACACAGACCACATCCAGCAATGTTTTCAAAAAGAGCTGTAATAATATCGCAATGCCTTGGCGCAGGCGCAAAATCAGCTGCAAAGGACATAAAGGACAGCCTTTCTTGGTGGGGTGTTTCAAAGATCAAAATTTTCACAACGAGGCTGATGGGTGACATTGTTTGGGATAAGTTGCCACAAAAGAAACAAATTAAGATAACAAAGAAAGTAAAAAAACTTTCAAATCAGTTTGCAAAAATAAACTATGAAAAACCAGCTCACACAAAGTTTAAAACAAAATTAAAGTTTTATATGTGCCGAATGATGCAAAAGTCAATCCACAAAAAGCAAGCAGAAAGCCTTGATTATAAATATTGGACAGAACAAGGATGGCTCACGCATAAGCGCCCTTGGAAGAGATGATTTTTGATTATCATAATATTAAAAGACTTCACGCTTATTTACAAAATATCAAAAAATAATGGTTTTCGCCATTATTTTTTGTTTTATTATAGGTAATTATTTATTAATGTTTGGATTTTGCCATAAAATATGTTAGGATTTAAATAAAGAGAGGGGAAAATGAAATTTTTAAGTTTTATCTGGAAGTTATTTGATTTTAGCGCTCGCCACTGGCGCGAAGCTAGACAACTTGAAAAAGGAAAAATCAGCACAAGAATTTTTATCATGCTTGGCGTGCTTCTTGGTGCAGCCGCAACCATTGCAGTTGAATACTGGGCAGTGTCACTGTTTAAAGGCGGCGATAACCTTATTTACGGAATCTTCGTTACAATCTTGGCGATTGTCATCGGACTAGCAACCACTGAATTTGGCTTAGTATATTCATGGTTTGGTTTTACAAGTGCAATAGTTGGCACTCTTTCCAAAGCTATTGAAAAAGCAAAATTGAAAAAGAGGAAGGCGGCAGAGGCAACTGACTTGCCTACAGAAAACACCGAAGCTCCCGTAAAGAAAGCTCCACGTTGGCTTGATGCAATCATGGGTCTCGTGTGCGCTATTCTTACAATTGGAATTTACGCAGCAATAGCGTTTTTCATATTGTACCTGGCTGGTTGAGCATAAAATTCGACAAAAATTATTATTTTTGTTTTGAAATTTACAAAAATAATATTAAAATAGGATGAAATTTAATAAAATACTTTTGGAGGAAAATATGGATTTCGAAGAAGAAGAGGACGAACTTAAATACAGATATGACACTCAACTTTTAATTGAGGGCAAAAACCTTAATGAGGACAAAATAAAGGGCTACTTTAACACTAAGCTTGTTGGAAACTGCTTGCTTGTTGTTGGCGATGAAGAGCTTATTAAAATTCACTTCCATACAAACGAGCCATGGAAAGTGCTTGAATATTGCTCCACTCAAGGCGAAATTTTTGACATCGTTGTTGAGGACATGGTGCGCCAAGCAAATGGAGAACAAGGCTGATCTGGGGAGGCACCAACCTCGCCACGCGGACACGGCTGCTAATCGCTAGCCTAACCGCTACTCGGTCGGTTCCCCGTCCCAATCTCCCTCCACTGACGGTGCTTCAGCCGCTTGCCCTCAAGCAAACCCATAAATGGGTTTCTTGCGGTTGGAAACGGGCAAAGCCCTTCCTTCCAAAGCTTGCTTTCGCAGATTTAGAATTTTAGCTCGCCTCCGCGGGCTTTTATTTTTACGAAAATGCTTTAAAGAATCAAAAAGCAACCCATTTGGGTTGCCTTTTTATTTTTCTTCTTGCAGTTTTTTAAGCTCGTTTTTAATTTTTGTAATCTCTTTCAAATTCTTTTGAAATTGTTTTCTTAAAACGGTAAGCTCAGGCGCATTAGGATCTATACCAGTCTGTTTAAGCACATCTAAGTCCTCACAGAGCTTGGCATATTCCTTAGTTTTTAATTCAAGCTGCATAGTAAGTCCAACAAGTTTGGTTTGTTTTAAAGTCATTTTCATAGAGTGATTC
>CAZQPZ010000147.1:0-1944 GCA_964595395.1 uncultured Lachnospiraceae bacterium
GTACCTTTTGCGATACATTTCCAACAGATTTTTTTAATTCACCAAACCGTTTGGTGCCGGAAATCAGATCACGAAGAATCAAAACCTTCCATTTGTCTCCAATCAGCATCAGCGTTGTTTCCACAGGACACGCAGGTAAAATTTTTTCAGTACTTTGTTCTTTCATTTTTATTTCTCCTCGACAGTTTCTTTCAGATACTTACGCGCATATTATACCATACATCCGTCAGAAAATCAATATTCCATAATCTAAAAGGAAAAATAAAAAAATTTTTTTTTGAAGAAAAAACAGCGTAAAAAGCCTTATGACACAAAATTGTTTCCTTTTGGTAACTGTTCAATAGTTTCCTCATGGTAACTACACCACAATAAAGTGCGTACTTTACAGCGAAAACGATGCGGTGTATAATATAGTCACAGCTCAGGGAGAACGGCCGCTCCGAAGCAAAAAAGATAATCAAACAATTCGGATTGCCCGATTCTATTTAGGAGGAACCCAAAATGAAAAACATACAGAAAGCTCTTGAACTCATAAACACTTTCGCTACCGGTGACACAAAGAAAGCCGAAAGCCTGCTTGCAGAGAATTATATTCAGCATAACCTTGCATACGGCACAGGCCGTGACGCATTTGTCGGTTCTGTTGCCTACCTTGCTTCTGCTCCCATTAAAACTACGGTAAACAATATCCGTGCCTTTGAGGACGGAGACAAAGTTTTTCTTCAAACCGTTTACAACTTCGCCGGTGCAGGCGAGCAAGTTGCATTTGACATCTTCCGTTTCGATGAAAACGGTCTGATTGCCGAGCATTGGGATAACCTTGCCGCAAAAGCAGAGCCGAACCCCTCCGGCAGAACGCAGATCGATGGTACTATGGAGCTGAAAGACATTGACAAAACAGAGGAAAACCGTGAGATCGTTAAAAACTTCCTGTACGATGTTATGCAGAACAACAATCCTGCCAAAACTCCCGATTATTTTAACGGAGATACCTATATTCAGCATAATACCGGTATTGCTGACGGTCTGTCCGGTTTGGGTGCTGCGCTGGCAGCTCTTGCCAAGCAGAACATTCAGATGATCTACACCACGGTTCATCAAATTCTTGCACAGGGCAATTTTGTACTGGCTGTCAGCGAAGGTACATTCGGCGGCACGCAGACCGCATACTATGACCTTTGGCGTGTAGAAAACGGCAAGATCGCAGAACACTGGGATGTCATGGAAACAATTGCCGAGAAATCCACTTGGCAGAATCAGAATGGCAAATTCTAATAAACTTCGGAGGTAATCTTATGAAAAATTTTAACAAGATAAGCGTAGCACAAGATGCAAGGGTGGAGCTTCATGATAAGTTGTCTCTTACAGGAGCAGAGGTAAGCATCAACAATCTTCCGGCAGGAGCTGGGGTTCCATTTGTACATTCGCATAAGCAGAATGAAGAAATCTACGTTGTCCTTGCCGGTAAGGGTAAAGCAATGATTGACGGTGAAGCAGTTGAGCTTAACGCGGGTGACTGGATTCGTGTTTCTCCTGCTGCGAAAAGACAGTTTTCTGCGGCGGATGATTCTGCCATCAGCTTTGCCTGCATTCAGGTAAAAGAAAATTCCCTTGAAGGATATACAGCGGATGATGCAATTATTGCGGATTAAGAAATAAAGTTTTCACCAAAAACAGCAATGCATGGCAAAAATCCATGTGTTGCTGTTTTGAAATGAGGTGTGCAAAAATGAACTATTTGCGATATTTGGAACAAACAATACACTCAGTAATTATGGCAACCGTTGATGATAATGGGCTTCCGGTTACCTGTGCCGTTGACATAATGGATTATGATGAGAACGGACTATTCTTTCTTACCGCAAAAGGAAAAGGCTTTTATGACCGATTGAAAAAGCGTGGATATATTGCACTCACAGGCATGAAAGGCGAAGATACCATGTC
>CAZQPZ010000148.1:0-1922 GCA_964595395.1 uncultured Lachnospiraceae bacterium
CTTCTTCAACTTCTTCTGCATAGTTTTGAGCAAGCGGATTAGTTAAAATACTCATGTAATATTTCTCCTCATCTGCTCTTTGCAACTCTGAAAGAGCTATTTCGTTTACAACTTGCTCATCCCTTTTACCAAAGTACTCCTCGCCGTTTTCAATCATATACTGGTTTATTTCTGAGCTCCCATATTGTACCAATATTAGATTTAATAATTGCGCACATTCTTGCGGACCGCAAACAGATCTTTTCGCCTTTTTTATCAATCTTTCTTCTCCGCAAAGATTAGCAATTGTTTTTTCTTCCTCACCTGTAAGTCTAGGTCTTGCTACTTTGAATTTTTTTAGAATCTCATTTGTCAAAGCACTATACATTAGAAATTTTCCAATCACATTATTGCTGATATCCGAAGTAAAATGATAATAAATATCACTTAAAGTTTTAATAGAAACTGAATCAGACAAAGCCATAATTCTATAAAACAAGTCACAATTATGTCTATTAAGGCGTTTTGCATACTCGAAAATTTCGTGGGGATTATTACTATTTGCATACATTTCATCACAACTACGCAAGAAGTTTCTAGTTATATAATCTTGACTTTCACTAATCTCAAACTCTCTATATCCCTCAACAATTTCTTCGATTTCTTTTATGTTTTCAAAATTTGATTCTTTCATAATCGCTCCTACGATGAAAGTCTATCACATGCTAGGCGACATGTCAATAGCCAATTTTAAAAAAACGAGCTGACGCCCGTGTTTTAGTAAAATAAGCTTACTAGTATTCCGCCAACCACACCGAATACATAGAGAAGTGAGATTATGGAGATGTTTTCAAGGATTTTGAGCTTGCCTCTGTTTTTGGTAAAGAGAATAACAAGCCCTACTCCAGCACACACACAAAGCCCTGCAAACATTGCTGAAAAGGCTATTCCGCCGTTTACATAAAGCTCCACAAGGAAAACTGAGGAGGCGCAATTTGGAATGAGTCCAATAAACCCAGCAAGCAAAATTTGAATGTAAACATTGCCGCCAAACCACGCAGTCATTGCTTCCATGCCAACCGCTTCAACAATGACATTTATAATTAAGGTTGCGAAGAAAATGTAAAGAGCGATGTTTACTGTGTGATGAAGAGCGTCCAAGAAAATGTTCTTTTCACTGCAATGACCTTTATGGTCGCCATGCCCGTGGCAGTGGCAGTGGTCATGCCCGTGTTCTAATTCTTCAGCTAGGATTGGCTCTGAGCCTGTCTTTTTCTTCCTTAAAGTGAAAAGTGAGATAGCTCCATCCACCACATATCCAAAGACAATGGCAAAAACTATTTTTAAGCCTATCAAAATAAGAAGGTCAACGATAAAGTTTGGGTTTGCAATCATGATTGGAATTGCTTCATCTGAGGTCGCGATAAACACAGCTAGTAACGTGCCAAGAGTTATAGCACGGCGCGAATACAAATCTGACATGACAGAAGAAAAGCCGCATTGTGGCACACATCCTAAAAAAGCGCCCACAAACGGACCTGCTTTTTTAGGCTTATTCAAAAACTTTGTAAATTTTTGACTTTTTGAGTGCGAGAAATATGCGACTAAAAGATATGCTAGATATAAAATTGGCAGCACCTTCAGAGTGTCAAGAGCAGCGTCCGCAAGTGCTGAAAGAAATACTTGCATTTATCTCCTTTAGTTTGCTTTCTTTACAGTAGTTCTTTTCTTTGGTGCTGGTTTTGCATCAGCAGTAACTTCCTCTTCTGCTTTAGCCTCCGCCTTTTTTTCAGAAAGGTCAAGCTTCATTTGTTCTGGCTCAGCTTTTTCAAGCTCCTCCGCCGCTTTTAGAAGTTCGGCTTTATTGCGTTTAAATTCTTCCCTTCTCTTTTCGCTTTGGTCTGGGCTATAGAGAATGAGTGCATTTGGGCACATATATTTAA
>CAZQPZ010000149.1:0-1916 GCA_964595395.1 uncultured Lachnospiraceae bacterium
GAGTCGTCGGAATGAAATCAAGAGGAGTTTATGAAACCCCCGGAGGAACTATTTTGTACACAGCTCATAAGGAACTTGAATATCTTTGCCTTGATAAAGAAACTCAATCCTTCAAAACAATTGTTGCAAACAAATTTGCGGAAGCTGTTTATGCGGGACAATGGTTTACTCCTTTAAGAGAAGCTCTTTCTGCTTTTGTTGATGAAACACAAAAAAACGTAACGGGAAAGGTTAAACTTAAATTATATAAAGGCAATGTAACACCTGCCGGAGCAGAATCAAAATATTCTTTATATAATGAAAGTTTAGCAAGTTTCACAACGGGCGAACTATACAACCACAAAGATGCAGAAGGATTTATTAACTTGTTTGGCTTACCGTTAAAAGTAAACGCACTTGTTAAGAAATTCAATAACGAACAATAATGGAGAAAAAAGATGAAACAGCTCTGGGGTTCAGGATTTTCTAAGGAACTCAGTAAATCGGCAAATGACTTCAATTCCTCTTTGAGATTTGATAAAAGACTTTATAAATATGACATAAAAGGCAGTATTGCACACGCAACAATGCTTTGTCATCAAGGGATTTTAACTGAAGAAGAAAAAAATCTTATCTGTCCTGCTCTTGAAGAAATTCTCAAAGATATTGAAGACGGAAAAGTTGATTTTAACTGTGACTTAGAAGATATTCACACTTTCGTGGAAAAACACTTAACGGAAAAAATCGGTGCGGCAGGCAAAAAACTTCATACAGCAAGAAGCAGAAACGACCAAGTTGCACTCGATGTCAGAATGTATGTAAAAGAAGAACTTCAGAGCGTTCAATCTCAGCTTGTTGAGCTGATTAAAGTGTTATTATCTCTTGCAAAAGAACATACGGAGACAATTATGCCGGGATATACACACTTACAGAGAGCACAGCCCATAACTTTTGCTCACCATCTTGGTGCTTACATTGAAATGTTTAAAAGAGATTTTTCAAGATTGAAAGATTGCTTTAAACGTGTAAATATACTACCTTTGGGTGCAGGCGCATTAGCAACGGGACCGCATAATATTGACAGATATAAAACTGCTGAACTACTGGGTTTTGACGACATTTGTTTAAACAGCCTTGATGCCGTTTCGGACAGAGATTTTGCAATAGAAACATTAGCCGATTTGTCTTTGATAATGACTCATTTAAGCAGATTTTGCGAAGAAATTATTTTGTGGGCAAGCAGAGAATTTCAATTTGTAAAAATTGATGACGGATATTCAACAGGAAGCAGCCTAATGCCTCAAAAGAAAAACCCCGATATAGCAGAATTAATCAGAGGAAAAACAGGCAGAGTATACGGCTCTTTAACAGCTCTTTTAACAACAATGAAATCGCTGCCTCTTGCATACAATAAAGATATGCAGGAAGATAAAGAACCACTGTTTGATGCTTTTGATACGGTAAAACTATGCCTTGCAATATTGCCGGAGATGCTTGAAACATTGACTGTCAATAAAGAAAAAATGTTGAAGGCTTGTGCCGAAGGATTTTTGAATGCAACAGATGTTGCGGATTACCTTGTAAAAAAAGGATTACCGTTTAGAGATGCGCACGAAGCTTCAGGAAAAGCTGTCAGATATTGTCTTGAACATGAAGCAACTTTGGATACAATGGAAATTGGAGAATACAAAAAAATCAATGAATTATTTGATGAAGACTTGTATGAAGCAATAGACATTAAAAACTCCGTCAAATCAAGAAAAGTTATCGGCGGTCCTGCAAAAGAAGCTGTGGAAAAAGTAATTTCTATGAATGAAGAATGGGTAAAAGCTAATGAATAAGATAAAAGCAGCAATAATCGGTGCTACGGGATACGTAGGACAAGAACTTTTCAGAATTTTATATAATCATCCGAATGTCGAAGTTACAAAAGTAAC
>CAZQPZ010000150.1:0-1898 GCA_964595395.1 uncultured Lachnospiraceae bacterium
GAATTAAGCGTAGGAGCCCAAGTCTCTATCCAAGTTTTATCGGGCATATACCACCAATCGCCGGGCCGCTGAATATCGCCATATTCCGCAAACACACGAATATTTTGGGGAGATCTTCCCGCCTCAACATTTGCCGCAACATATTCTGTTTTTGCGAGATCGCGCTGAATGCATAAGTTATAACCGCCGCGTGCCATCAATGTTTGTGCATAGTCCCCCGTAAGATATTCGATTACCTTAAACGCCTCAGACTTCACTTTACTTTTTGACCAAACGGCGAATCCCGTAGAACCGGTATGTCCCGCCGGAACGCCTTTAAGCGCTACCGTTGCATCCGCAGCATTTGAAGGGTGTGCATATTCTTTATATACAGGAAGAGGTGCAACGTCCCATTTGAACCTATCTTTAATTGCTTTTCTCATTCCGCTGATTCGGTAGTTTTGATCTACCATCATAGCGACCTGACCGGTCGTAAAAAATGACAATCGGTCCGTCGTACCGATATCGGTCGGACTAGGAGAAATTCCCAACCCATTTTTATTTTCAGGAACCGTAAGTGAAACAAAACGATTAAACGCATCGTACTGGCTAGGAAACTCCTCGCTCACTGTTTGCCCATCAATAAGTGTATATTCCGAACCGTCGGATAAATAATATTTATCGTTTTTTTCCGTAACAAACAACGCTTTACGATCCGCGCCGATCGCATAATCACCGTCAGCATTATAAACGAGACGATGAGGTGTATCGTCACCAAGCGTAAACTTCCAATCGCCGTTTCCTGTAGTATCAACCGCACAGTCACCGCCAACAGACCATCCGTATAAAAACCACCAATGTGTATGATATCCCCACGTAGGGTCGCCCTTGCCAAGATTTGCCCCATTATAAGTATTGCTCTTCGTGAACAACATGCCGAGATCTTCCACTTCATCCCAGTTCATTGCAATACGGTTATTAAAAATCATGAGTTCACTTACTTTGCCGTTAACATATTGCGCCTTCGGCCATTGTCCACCACGATAGGGTTTCTCACGATAAAAGCCTTTTGCCGGCACGTTAAAGTCTGCGGCAATCCCATAATCAGATTTATATTTTCCCGTAAGGTCTGCCTTTGTCCCCGCATTAAACGCCGCCAAATCTTCTTCGTTTACACTAATGACTTTTATCCCGTGTTTTTCCATAACGGACTGATTATAGAACAAACCCGTAGGACTAATATCCTTGGGCAAAGCATATAAGTGGTCTTCAGGATTGTTCGTATTCTTTTCGGGATTATAGCGATAACGATATACTGCACTATCCCACATTGCGTCAAGATTGATATCCGATTCATCAACATACGGTTGCAAATCCGCCATAAACCCACGCTTTACCCAACGCTTAAAATCTTCGTCGTTTGCATAGAAAACGTCAGGGCCGTCGATATTATCAAGCCCAAGCGTTGAATTGATAGCGCTCACATAATCGCCGGGGCGCGGGATATATTCAACGTAAATATTGTCGGTATTATTATGATTATACCAATCAATTTGCGAATTAACGATAAATGCCTCGTCGTCGTCACCATATCCCCAAAAAGATACGATAGTTTTCCCCTTTTTCAGTTCGGCGTCCGGATCTGAGCACGCGGCACAAACACCGCCCGCCAGAACACACGCTAATCCTACTGCTGCTACTTTTGCAAACCTTTTCATTTTTTTCCCTCCAATCTAAATTTTATCATATTAAAAGATTTTGCCTTAAGATTAAGTTGGAATGCGTTCTCAATATTTTTACATTCCTCTTTGAAAACGGGCTTGACATTATTCGGTTTATCGAATGTATTCCGCGCAAGTAATTCCCCGCTCATTTCCATATGTGAATTAAAATTTAACTTTCCAAAACTCCGCAACTCT
>CAZQPZ010000151.1:0-1896 GCA_964595395.1 uncultured Lachnospiraceae bacterium
GCTTAGAGAGAAGGGAATTGCCGCAGCTTCTAAAAAACAAGATAGAATTGCTGCTGAAGGAATTGTTTGGTCTTACATCCACATGGGCGGAAAGATTGGTGTTCTTGTTGAAGTGAACTGTGAAACAGACTTCGTTGCAAGAACAGATGCTTTCATAAACCTTGCAAAAGACATTGCAATGCAAATTGCAGCTGCAAACCCTAAATATGTTACAAGAGCCGAGGTGCCAGCTGACGTTCTTGAGAAAGAGAAGGAAATCCTTAGAGCTCAGGCTCTTAACGAAGGCAAACCTGCTGCAATCGTTGAAAGAATGGTTGAAGGAAGAGTTGTTAAATTCTATAAAGACTTCTGTCTTCTTGATCAAGAATTTGTTAAAGATTCTTCAAAAACAATTCAGGATGTTCTTAACGAAGCAACACTTTCAATCGGAGAGAAAATCTCTGTTCGCCGTTTTGTTAGATACGAAATGGGTGAAGGTCTTGAAAAACGCCAAGACAACCTTGCAGAAGAAGTTGCAAAAATGTCTGGCAACAAATAAAAATAGCACTGCACAAGCAAAAAGAGGCGCAAAGCGTCTCTTTTTTTAATGCAACAGCCTAAATTTTGGTATTGACATCGCCTAACTTTTGTGAGATAATATTCATGAGAGGTGAAAAATGACAAAAAATAAAACTGCAAAACAAGCGAATCCAAAACTCTATAAACTTCTTGCGCATGGAAATTTTATTTACAATCCAGAGTTGCAAGGTGTGGATTATGCTGCACAAGAAGCTATTGTTGAGGAACTTTACGCTAAAGCACCAAAAACTTTTACTATGGCAGATGCAGACAACGCTCAAAGCATAATAACGATTTTGGGTAATCATTTTGGCAAAAGAATAGATGTTCTCAATATGATTAAAAAAGCAAGCTCGGCTTTCTTGCAGAAAAAGGCTTCTGCACTTGACAAGACAATATCTTATTTTTCAAGCATATATCCAGATTATAAAAAAGAAGTTTGTGATGCTCCAAGCTTATTGGTTGTTTCAGAAGCTAAATATAAAAATTTTATTACTCAGCTTTCCACTCTTTTTAATCAAGATGAAATGATGGAATATACAAAGTCATTTGAAAATATCAAATGGACACTTTGCAACAGCATTATCAAGGATGCTAACATTTCTAAAGTATGTGATATTTTGCTTAGAGAGTTTGATAAAGAAGAAGTTAAACATATCATTGAAAATTCTTCATTGATTTTTTCTAAAAATAGTGGATTCTATATTCAACTTTTCTCAAACCTAAATTCTTTGGATCCTAAAACACAAAAGGCATTTAAAACTCGTTTACTTTCACATGCTGACACAATATTAAATCCAGTAAACACAGTTGCAATGAATAAAGAAAGCATAACAAAAATGATTAATTCCGTTACATCACCTAAACGTTCAAAGTCTTCAAAATTTGTTCTTAAATCCAATAAGCAAGGTGAATATTCAAAGAATGAACTTGCTCTTTCTTGGGAGGAAGAAAAAGATGCAAAACTTATCCTTTCTTCTTTCTTAGAGAAACAAACCGAAATAAATGCTGAAGATTACACAATGGGCGATGAAAATCTTGATAAAGTAATTCATATTATGTCTGCTTTAAAAAGCTCAGAAACGAATGAACGCAAAAATATAATCAAAAACCATGTTGCAATCTGCAAAAAACTTAAAGCGTTTAAGTTTACAAACTTGGAATTAGTTGCTTTCACTTTCCTTAGAATGTGTCCTATTGCAGCAAAAATTGTTGGCGATTATATTGAACTAAGGAACAATGGCGTTCCATTTAAAGATATAATAACTGAAACCCCAACAAACAAAATTATTTTCAGTATCATGACTGACATTAATCAAACTTTCAGTACTAACGAAA
>CAZQPZ010000152.1:0-1869 GCA_964595395.1 uncultured Lachnospiraceae bacterium
CCGGTTTTGATTTAGTAAATCCAACCGAAGAGCAAATTGAGTTAGCGAAAAGGCTAATAAAATTCAGAATCAATGCTATTAAAGACGGACGAATACCGAAATGCAGTTATATAAAAATATCGAAACAAGGTGAAGCAATCGAGCCGTGTGCTGTATGTAAGATATGTGATCCAAAATGCAAAGCTATGAAAAAATACTAGAGTTTCTTTGAAATGCTGTATCGCCACTCGTACCAAACAAATAAGGACCACTATTTTGACAGAATAGTAGTCCTTATTTTTGTATTTGAAAGATTATCAGTATTTCACGCTTATCCCATCGAACGAGAATCGCAAAGCGCCTTTGATACTGCGCAAGATCGGTTGATAAGCACGCCTTCTTTGCAGTTACATCGGCTTCAGATTTCTGTTGAGCCTGTCTACCATCCACATGATTCGCTTCTCGCGTCCCGCATCTGTTTTGGCATCAAAATATGCTCGTGTGTAGGTTTTCTTTACGGATAAAGACATGGCTTTAAAATTTGTGCAGGCTGGTTCATATCCTTCCAGCAGTTCAGATACTGCATTGATCTGTTCATCTGTAATATCAGGGGCTTTCGGAGCATCCCATTGCCCGTTTTGTTTTGCCTCTTCAATTTTCTGCCTACCGAAATCTGTCATGATCCCCTGTTCTTCAAGACGCTCAACCAACGCTTTATTTTTCTGTGACCACTTGCTGTTGTCACGGCGTTGAGAAAAATATTTCTTATAAGTGTTATCGTCAATGCTTTGCATCTGTCCATCGATCCATCCGAAACAGAGCGCTTCTTCCAGAGCTTCGGCTGCTTTTATTGTTTTCGGACCGCCGGTTTTGCCGAACAAAAGCCAAACGCCGTCATTTGACATGCAATGCTCGGAAAGCCATTCTCTGAATCCTTCTCTGTTAGTAAAAATCATGATATCGCTCATGATATGCCCTCCTTTACATATTTGTAATATTTAAAATCATACCTCTCATTTGTAATACGAACCAAAAGCGAGCGTACTTCGATGAACTGATAGCCGCACCGTTCCAGAACATGTTGTGACTGAACATTATCTACGGCAACCGTACCGATCAAATATTCAATTTCAAAGGCTTCTAATGCCCATCCGGTAATTTCTTTCGCCGCTTCTGTGGCAAATCCATATCCCCGATATTCCGGCAATAAGTGATAGAATATTTCCGGTTCGTGAAGATCGTCGTGGTCCCCTACCCCTACCGTACCTATAAATTTACCGGTTTGTCTCTCAAAAATGCCGAAGGAAAGCAACCCCTTTGTAATGTCCATTGTAGAATATTGTGAGATCACCCAGTTCAAAAATCCCTTTCCGCTTCCGAAACATGTTTTTTGAGCATCATTCAGTATCCGTTCGAATTCCGGGTAATCCGCTTCGCACAGGTTGCGGATCATAAGCCGTTCAGTGAATCGTTTCATATTTTGCTCCTATTGAGTATATTATAAATAAATCTATCGCCGTCAGCTTCGACATACAAATTACATCGCAAATCGGTCGTCTGATCGTTCACCTGAAAACAACTCTCTGTTGTATGAAGGCTACGGATAGTTGACAATATCATAATTCTTTGGTATAATTAAAAAAAGCTTATACAGGAAGATACCGGAGGATATATGACAGAGGTTTTCCCTATAACACAAGGACATTTATATTGGAATGAAACCATTTCACTGGCTGCAAAATGCTCGTGGAAGGCGGGGCCTTATTTATCTGAAAAAATGAGAAACAATAAATTTGCTGTATGGGAAAGATTTTTTGTTGCTTGTGCAAATGGAAAAGTGGTTGGATTTTGTACATTGACGGAAATGGATGAGCTGCCCTCAAAGTATGA
>CAZQPZ010000153.1:0-1844 GCA_964595395.1 uncultured Lachnospiraceae bacterium
TCATTGCAGGATACAATACAGGGGTTATTGATAATTGTCGTGTGGGGAGGTGCTCTATATTTACAAAAGTTCAGGCGCAGAGTAGTATTTATAAAAATTCTGACTTTTGGGTCAATTGCGGTTCGATTTGTGGAACAGCAAGACATGGAAAAATATCATGTTGTTTTGCAACGGATTGTAACATATATGCAGAAAGTAATGTAAGATATAATAACATTGATGCGGTTTCCAGAGCCGGAGGAATTATTGGTTATGCAGGAAAGGACGAATGTCTCGAAGATTGCATGGTTGTCAATTGCAATATATCTGCAAAATCTATCGGTTACGGCGAGCTCCTAAATCATTCCGGATCACAATTTGCTGAAGTCGGCGGTATTACAGGGGCGGTAGCCACAGAAGGTGGGAGTGTGCGGTTTACTCGATGCTTGGTTGTTACCAAAGACGGATATTTATCATCGTCAGCGGAATGGTCACATAAAAATACTTTCGGTGCAATGGAGTATGGAAGCGGAGAAAAAAGAATGGGAAATATTGCGGGAAGAAAACGGGCAGCAGGCGATGCAGATGTAAATGCGATTTATACCGATTGTGTGGTTGTATTTGGTAATAATTATTCAAACAGCGGTGCCAATGGTTCGATAACTGCAATTAACCTTACCACTAATAATTACTCGGCCTTACCAGATGCATATAATGTGTTCGGAGCCTGGTTCGATGATAACGGTATTATTGGCTTGAAATTTGCTCAATAAAAAATAATTAAATCCATCACAGGCAATATAGTATCCTCCGTCAAATACAAATTGGACGGAGGATTTTGTCTTTTTGCAGGTATTTCATCTTTCTAAAATCCAGTATTTTACGATTCTTTCAATGTCATCAGTGTCGATGAATGCACTTTGAAATCTGATCTCCTCCACTCTATCCGGGAGCTTCAAGAGTGCATCACCTTTGCCCGTCAGCATCTCTGCCCCCTTATGATCAAGGATGTTCATGCTGTCACGCATGGAAGCAGTCTGTAAGGCTATGCGGCATGGGATGTTGGATTTGATCAGTCCTGTGATAACATTGACTGTGGGGCGCTGTGTTGCTATGATGAGATGGATTCCTGCTGCCCGTCCAAGCTGAGCCAGGCGAATGATGTGTTCTTCCACCTCAAATCTGCTCGTCAGCATGAGATCCGCGAGTTCATCAATAACTACCACCAACGATGGCAAACCAATGTCAGAAGCCTTTTTCGCGTGTCTCTGAGCCATGAGTTCATAACGCTTGTCCATGAATGTGCAGAGGTTCCGCAGGTGCTTTACAGCGGTGTCATGGTCTTTCACTACGGGGACAGCAAGATGCGGGAGACCGTCATAAATTGAAAGCTCCACTTTCTTCGGGTCGATCATGACAAACTGGCAGTCTGTAGGAAATACATTGAATAGAATGCTCGCAATGATACTGTTGAGAAGTACGCTCTTACCGCTTCCCGTTGCTCCGGCAATCAGCACATGCGGCATTTGCTCGATGTCGATGCCGACAGGTTCATTGTTGAGGTCTGTACCCAACATGGCATAGAGCCGGGACTTGTCCTGAGCTTCTGCGATCTGCTTGGTGCAAAGGACTGATCTGAAATGTTGTGTCCATCTTGGTATAGGAAGAATAAGAGCGAAGTGTGCTATGTTGGAAAGGGTGGGTGTAACATGACAATGGAGTACGGCGGCAAGAGCCGTGGATGCTTTTTTGATTTTGTTAATATCGGTGGGGTCATAAAGGTCAAAATGATAGGTGGCGATCTGTGCTGACAGTACCGTTTTCTTATGCTCACAAGGAAGATTCAAGGAGGTCAATGTTTCAGC
>CAZQPZ010000154.1:0-1819 GCA_964595395.1 uncultured Lachnospiraceae bacterium
GTAGGCAATCCCATCACGATAATAACCATATTGAAACGAGCCAAGTATAAACATTTTAAGATGTTCTAAACTGCCATTGAACACTATCACATCGCCAACATTGAAATCATTTTCTTCAGTGCCAAATACATAAACATAGGAGCCACTCACTTTATCGCCATCCGCGACAACATTTTCTATTTCAAGAACAGTTGTACTTTCATGAGCTTTAACATTACTAACTCTTGCTGAAATTGTCGAGTCTAAATATTCTTTACCCATAAATGAATTGAAGGACAGAAAGTAGAGCCCGTTGCCAGCAAAGAAAACTACCAAGGCTAACGCCAGAAGCACAAACCTTCTTTTGAAACAACAATAAATTGCTAAGCTAACAAATGAAATAACAGCCAGCGCTATATAAGTGCCATCGCCAGCATAAATTTTCCTTGCAGAAATAAGGCCGAACAAAAGACATAAAAACACCACCACAATTGGGCGGTAGTTAATCTTAATTTTAATTTTGTCTTTTGTAAACAACTCTTATCCCCCTACTTTAAAGGGCAAACAAACCTTAATTTCTTCCCACTAAATAATCAATAGTCACATCAAAGAAATCAGCAAGTTTGATAAGCCAAAAAATACTTGGCTCAATCTGACCATTCTCCCAAAAACTAATCTGTCTTTGAGTGGCACCCAGATTTTTAGCCAGTTGCGTTTGTGTTAGCCCCATTTCTTTTCTAAGCTCTTTTAGGCGCTTACTGTAACTATCATTTTCCATACATTGATAGTTTAGATTATTTCTTACTAATATTATACCTTTAGATAATTTTTATCTAACAAATTTTACAAAATATGTCAAAATTCGCAAAAGCGAAATGCATATATTCCGCCATTTTTCTCAATCTAAGGCTGAATAATACAGAAATAAGAGGTGAATAAATGTGTGAGAAAGAAGAATTTATCAAGAATTTTGACCTAAGCGTTAAAGAATTTGAGGAAAAACACGGAGAGCTAGCGAAAATTGCGCTTGAGGAAACTTCTGATATAGATTTGCATAAACTGCTAAAGAAGGGTGATTTTAAGCTGCCTAAAGATGTGCTTAAAGAATTGAAAGAACTTGAAACGGCAGATCTATATGACCTAAAGAAGGAGAAATGGAAGAGCTAATTGTTAAACGAGGAGAAATTTATATGGCTGATCTTAGCCCTGTTGTTGGAAGCGAACAGGGTGGTATTCGTCCTGTCCTCATTATTCAAAACAATGTTGGCAACAAATTCTCCCCCACTGTGATTGTTTCAGCAATAACAAGCAGACTTGGCAAGGCAAAACTGCCAACCCATATTGAATTACCAAGCGAAGAGTATCATCTGCCTAAGGACAGCGTTGCGCTTTTAGAGCAGATCCGCACACTTGACAAACGCCGCTTGCGTGAAAAAATCACAACCCTTGAAGAAAGCAAAATGAAAGAAATTAATCGCGCGATTTTAATATCGCTCGGCTTTGCAGACAAACATTAAAACGCGCAGTCCTCAGTTGTATGTTTGAATATAAACAGGCTCGTAGATTTAAGAAAATAAAAGCACACGAAGTGTGTTTTTTTGAAAAATAAAAAAATTTACATAAAACTCTTGCTATTTTTTTGCAAATTTGTTAGAATAACAAAGTCGCATTTGTGGCCTCCTGGTCAATCGGTTAAGACGCCGCCCTCTCACGGCGGAATGAGGGGTTCGACTCCCCTGGAGGCTACCATAAATAAAATAGGAGATAAAATGAGATTTATTATTGATGATCGCAAAGATGATAGCACTTTAACACATTTATAATGGGTTTCATTTTTGTT
>CAZQPZ010000155.1:0-1816 GCA_964595395.1 uncultured Lachnospiraceae bacterium
GCTAGAAAACGCAAAAGAGCTTTATAGACGTGGAAGAAAAAAATAGGTGCCAAGTGGCGCCTTTTTTAGACAAAATATGTACACTTTAGTCTTGACAAAAATAAAATATAGTGTTAAACTATCGCATATTTTTTGTTTTAGGAGACTTACATGAAAAAATATAGAACACATTCACAAGAAAAAGATAACATTATCAATAAGCTTAAAAAGAAAATTTTAAAGTCTGAAAAAATGGTTACAATAATAACAGACTTTTCCAAAATATCAACAGCAATGGGCATAATCTTGATAGGGGTTGGCGTTATAAATCAGCTTGAGTCAAGCGAGTTTGGAATGCCTATTATTTTGACGGGCTTGGCTACAGTTGTTGCTGGATTAGGCTCTTTTGCTGCTGGTTTTTCAGAAGCTTGCAAAGCACATAAGCTAAGGAAAGACTGCGAAAAATATGAGCAGTCTATAAATGAGCAGACTGAAAATTTGATAGGACGTTAACAGAATAATTTTCCTTTTATGAAAGAAACTATCTTTGTTGGATAGTTTTTTTATTGGAGGGGAAATGAAAGGCAAAGTTATGTGGCTTATGGGATTAGTGCTGACGGTGGCTGTGCTTTTCGTTTGTAATATTGGTTTTAAAGAAATATACTCGCTGCCAGACGGCTTTATGGCGACTTTCGAGGAGATTGAAAGCGCCAACAATAATCGTACTTTCGGCTCTTTTGTTTCAGCTAAAATGGAGAAATCGCAGTCTGTTTCGTCCGATTCGCCAAACGATGGAACTATTGTTTTTAAACTTTTTGGTTTTATTCCTATCCGCAAAATGAATGTTATTTGTTCGGCCGAAAATGAGGTTTATCTTGGTGGCGTGCCGATTGGGCTAAGCCTTTCAAGCGCTGGTGCGATTGTTATCAATGAAAAGGTTGTTGAAACTGAGGACGGCTATAAAGAAACTCATAAAAGTGACCGCTTTCGTGAAGGTGATCTGCTAACCGCTATAAATGGAGTGGAAGTAAGCTCTCTAAATCAGCTGACAGAGCTTGTTGAAAACAGCGAGGATGAGAATTTTGAAGTGACCTTCAAGCGCAAGAATAAACTGCACAAAGCAATTATTAAAGGCGAGAAAGATAAAAACACTGGAAAATACAAACTTGGACTTTGGGTGCGAGATGATGTTCAAGGTGTAGGAACGCTTACATATGTAGATAAGGAAACTTCAGCTTTTGCTGCGCTTGGTCATGCGATAACTGACAATGACAATAGTGTTGAGGCAGCTGGCGGCAAGGTGTATAATTGCAAACTGCTTGGCATTGATAAAGGCGAGAAGAATGATCCCGGTCAGCTTAGGTGTATGTTTTTGCAAACAGATGAAGTGAAGGGAGAGGTTTATAAAAATACCAAATATGGCGTGTTCGGGAAGATAGATGACATGGAAGGGCTGGTGGATCCAAACCTCATTGTAAACCTTGGCGGTCGCCTTTCTGTGAAGCCGGGCAAAGCTTACATAGTTTCAAGCGTGAGCGGAATCCGTGAAGAATATGAAATTGAAATCATTAAAGCTAACTATCAGTCTAAGGCGGACGATAAAAGCCTTGTGTTTAGAGTGAAAGACAAACGCCTTTTGGAACTTACTGGTGGAATCGTGCAAGGCATGAGCGGCAGTCCAATTGTTCAAAATGGAAAACTTGTTGGCGCGGTAACTCATGTGTTTATGTCAGACCCAACTAAGGGCTATGGGGTGTATAGTGATTGGATGGTAGCGGGATAGCTGGGGAGGCACCAAAATTTTTACGCGGGCACGCCTTTGGCTAACCGCTAAAAT
>CAZQPZ010000156.1:0-1813 GCA_964595395.1 uncultured Lachnospiraceae bacterium
ACCATGGAATGATTACCGTTAACGGAAGAAGAGTTGACATCGCATCTTACATTGTTAAGAAAGGCGACGTAATTGCTATTAAAGAGAACAAGCTTGACAAAACACTTATCAAATCAATCAAAGGCATGAAGATCGTTATGCCTAAATGGTTAGAGTTTGATTCAGAAGCTCTTAAAGGAAAAGTTATCGCTCTTCCACAAAGAGATGATGTTGATGCTGACATTAAAGAACGTCTTGTAATCGAGCTTTACTCGAGATAATTGGAGGGAATTAATTATGATGGAAATGGAAAAACCAAAAATTGTTTGTGAAGAAACTGAAGGTGGCGCATACGCAAGATTTACAGTTGAACCACTTGAGAAGGGATATGGAATTACTCTTGGAAACTGCATGAGAAGAACTCTTCTTTCTTCGCTTCCAGGCTCTGCCGCAATCGCTGTTAGAATTGCTGGCGTGCCTCACGAATTTTCAACAATCAAAGGCGTGGCTGAAGACGTTGTTGATATTATCTTAAATCTTAAAACTTTATATGTTAAGTGCGCAAACCGCGACCGCAACTTCATTACTTTCTTAAGAATTAGAAAGCAAGGTGCTGGCGAAGTTACTGCTAGGGATTTTGAAGCTAATGATGAAGTTGAAATTCTTAATCCAGATCTCCACATCTGCACAATGGATGATGGCGCTGTGCTTGATATGGACATCATGATTGGAAACGGAAGGGGATATGTTCCAGCTGCAATTAACAAAACAAAGTTTGATAACATCGACTTCATTGCTATGGACGCTATCTTCTCACCTGTTAAAAAGGTGAACTTCAATGTTGAAGCAACTCGTGTTGGTCACAACATGGATTTTGACAAGCTTACACTTGAAGTTGAAACAAACGGAACAATCAAAGCAACTGAAATTGTTTCTCTTGCAGGAAAAATTATGGTTGAGCATGTTGGTCTTTTCGTTGAACTTTGCGAAGAAATGGCTAATGTTGAAATTTTGGTTTCAAAGGAAGAAGACAAACAAGTTAAAATTTTGGAACTTCCAATCGAGGAAATGGACCTTTCAGTTAGGTCTTATAACTGTCTGAAACGTGCTGGTGTTAACACCGTTGAGGACATTGTGAAGAAATCAAGAGCGGATATGCTTAAAGTTAAAAACCTTGGAATTAAATCTATAGACGAGGTTGTTCAAAAACTTGAAAGCTATGGTCTCTCACTTCGCAAAGATGAAGAATAAAAGGAGATAACAATGGCTAACGATAAACTTGGAAGACCATCCAAAGAAAGAGACGCTATGCTTAGAGGCTTAGTTACAGACCTTCTCTGGTATGGAAAAATCGAAACAACCCTTGCAAAGGCAAAGTCTGTTCGCTCTGAAGCTGAAAAACTTATCACTGCTGCAGTTAAAACTTATAAAGACACTGTAACAACATCAAAAGAAATTAAAGATGCGAAAGGCGTTAAAGTTAAAACTGAAGTTGTTAACGACGGACCAAAGAAACTTGCTGCAAGAAGAAAAATCATGGCTTACGTTTATGATAAGCAAGAACAACGCGCTGAAAAAGAATCTAAGCCTGCATTTGATGCAAGAGTAGAGGGAATTAACCACCCACTGCTTGAAAAGATTTTCAACGTTTATGCTCCTAAATATGCAGAGCGTGCTGAAAAACTTGGACAAGGTGGCGGATACACACGCATCATCAAACTTGGCGCTCGCAGAGGCGATGCTGCTGAAATGGCAGTGATTGAGCTAATCTAAGCTCAGCGCGGGTTGACACCAAAAAAATAACGCTGTCACGCCACAAAGTGGCTGGCAGCTT
>CAZQPZ010000157.1:0-1798 GCA_964595395.1 uncultured Lachnospiraceae bacterium
GATGCCGAACTTAATATTGCTAAGGCAGAGGCTGAAAAGAGAATTGCTCAATCTAAGGCAGAAGAGCGTAAGAGTATGGCTATTGCTGCTGAAAACGAAATGAAAGCACGTGTGCAAGAAATGCGTGCAGAGGTTATTAAAGCTGAGGCAGAAGTGCCAAAAGCGCTGGCAAAGGCCTTGTCATCTGGCAAAATTTCTGTAAATGATTATTATGAAATGCAGGCCAAGATCAGCGAACTTGAGGGCAACCTTTGGCATTTCAGAAGACAATACGAGATGCGCCGCATGCTTCCAAACCTTCCCAACTTTAGTGATGTAGGATACATCCCAGAAGTAGCTGACTTTATTGGATCGCAATTTGGTGCACTTGCTCAGCACTTCTACTATAAGCCATTTGACATTAAGCTGTTAGAAGAGCTTATTAATCAGCTTGATCGCCCATGTGTTTTGGATATTGACGGCGGCTGCGCAATCTCGCTAGACGAAGAATATAGGAAACTGCAAAATGAGCTTACTGCGCTTGACCCAGCCACCTATCGCGCCTTTTTCGATATAAACAAAACTGGTTTCAATAAAATTCAAAACTTATTGAAACCTTTCAAAAATGTTGTTGAATTAATACTGCCCGACAACTATGAATGTATGGAAAAAGCAAAAAAACATCCATTGAACGCGCTTTTCATATCAAGCGGACAGTTTCATGCACTAGGCACTCACTCAGTAAACACAGAAGGCATTTTTGATAATGACGGAGTTAACACTCAAGTTGTTTGCAACATTGCAGTAAGAATAAATAAAAAAGTAAATGCCTGCGCACCAAATACACATAGATAATTAAAAACCTCCGCACCTAGCGGAGTTTTTTAATAGCTTTTCACAGTTGGCAACAAGCGCCCCTTCAATTTTATTAAATCTTGACTTAAAGCGTATTTTAGGTTATAATAATATTATAGAATAACAAATTTTGGAGAGTTTATAAAAAGATGGGCATTATTCAAAAAATTAAAGAAATAAAACTTGAAAAAGAACGTGAAAAAGAATTCCTAAAAGAAGCAATAAAAAAAGCAGACGAAAGAAGAGCTAGCGATTTGGCAACTTTAGAGGGTTTAAGGCAACTTAAAGCTGGCACTTTAGATCAACCTGGTCTAGAAAAATTGTTATATCACCTAATGAACTTAGATAGACTAGAAGGTTTTATAGATAAAGTGCCAACAATCACAATAAACGATCAATTTGCTGACAGCTTGGGATATGTAGAAGTTGAAAGTAGAAACGACATTATTTATTTAAATAAATTTGTAATAACAGAGGACTATCTAAAAGGAACAACGATATTCGCTAAACTATTGGACACTATTGGGCATGAATACACACACCTCGTTCAAAGAAGCTCACTCGATAAGTTACATAATAATTTGCCATCCAAACAAGAAGAGTTAGACAAATTAAGCAAATTGCGTGGCGCAACTTTGCAATCAGTTGTCGGATTTGGGAAAAACTATTTAAATAAAAAAAACGTAGAAGTGTTGCTTGATGTGTTTATTCCCCAATTAGGTAATGAAGAATATAAAAGCATGGTGGCAGAACTATCACCAGAACAAAAAGCAACGCTTTGCAAAAACATATCTATTTCACAGTATTTACAGTTAAAGTATGAAGAGCAGGCGCGTTTTGGTGGATCACGTTTTGCTAGACGCCAAATAGAACGTATCGCTTCCTTGATCTCCCCAGACGATGAGCTTTACCCTTGGCTGCAACAACAACTGGCTTGGATTAAAGCTAACTTTGGATGGAAGGC
>CAZQPZ010000158.1:0-1777 GCA_964595395.1 uncultured Lachnospiraceae bacterium
CAAAAAACTATGCTTTAGTAAAATTATTAATAACGATATTTGAAAACATGGGCTATAAACTTAACTTTGAAAACTGCTCAAGTTGCAGAGCACGCCTTACTGGAAAGAGATATCTTAATCTTGACTATGGAGAGATCGTTTGTGCAAACTGCCGCCAAATGACCTCAATAGAAGTTGCGCCAGAAACAGTATCCGCCCTCAAAATTCTCTCATCAACCGAATATGAAAAACTTAAAACTGTTAAACTTGGTGGCAATGGCGAAATTAAAGCACTTAATCTTCTCGCCGAAAACTTTGAATGGCGCTTCGGCAGTAAATTCTTTATGGCATAAAATAAAAAACCGCATTCGCGGTTTTTTTAATCTCTATTAGCTTCAGCATCTTTAGTCATTTGAATTTGTTTCGCCACAAATTTCTGAATTTCAATAACGCCTCCAAGCTCATTTGCTTGAGTTGGTGAATAGTTTACAATCTTTATATCCCCGTGAGAGCTCTTCTCTGCATCAAAACTGATATTATCCTTTCGCGCCTGAGCCACTTGTTGCAACATTTCAGGGTCCCATTTCATCATTTCTTCTTTTAGAGCCTTTTCTTTTTCGGCAATGTCCATCTCCATCTTATCAAGCAATTCTTGGGACACATTTGGATCTTGCATTAACTTGTCATGTTTTTTCTTTTCTGCATATAGTTCTGTTGAATTATTAAATATAACATTATATGGGCTCGGCATCTCTTTTGCTTCTCCCACAAGTTCATTTAATGCCATATAATCTTCCCACATAGCATCTTTTATATCAGGATTCTCTTTCATTTCTTTTTCCATAGCATCAACTTGCTTATTAAGCATGGACTTTATTGTTTCAACATCTCCGCCTTCAAGTGCATATTCAGTAATCATTGAGTTATAAACTGACTTTCTCGAAACTACCTTATCTGGGTTTATGTCTTCGTATTGTTCATAATATCTCGGATTGGTTTTTGCCGCAACAAAAAGCTTATAAACAAAGCTTGGATCATATTGGCCTTGCTCTATAAATTTTCTCTTAAAACCTTCAGCCCATCCCTCTTCATCAAAAGGTTGATACCAATCCGCAAGCATACTAACGCCTTTATCGTATGCAGACGAAGCATCATAAGCATTCTGTCCAATCGTTTTTTCAACTTTATCTTTTTTAAAAGCATCCATAAACTCTCTAAAAAACTTCTTAGCTTTAGATGATGTGCCATCACACATATTAAACTCATTTAACTCTGCTAAGCCATAACCAAGTTCTTCAAGCATTTCTAGATTTCTCTCATTGTCTTCTATTTGATAGTGATTAAACCTCTCTTCAGACAAATTATAAACACTTACCGGATAATAATTTCCTATTCTTAATTTTTTCATTTTCTCTCCTATGTGGATAACTTTTTCGCACAATGTGCGCTTTTGCTACAAAAGTAGTATACTCTTGCTTGCTTGCTTGCTGTTGTCAAGCAGATTTTTCACAAATATTGAAGAAATCTGAAAAATATTTTTTTATAGAATGTGGATAACTGCCAGTTTTACTTGACTATGTTTGCAGCATTATGATAAATTAAAAGAAAAAGGAGGGATACATATGCCAGAGGAAAATAAACAAACTCAGCCACAACCACAGCCAGAAGCTAAAAGCAAAACCGCCATTGGTGTTGTAACAAGTCTTTTCATTGGACTTTGGGCACTTTTAATTTTGCTTGCTTGGCCAGCAGGAAGCGCAGAACGCAAAACCTTTATGAAAGGCTGGTGGATTGGTTT
>CAZQPZ010000159.1:0-1730 GCA_964595395.1 uncultured Lachnospiraceae bacterium
CAGAGGAAATTAAGGCGAAATGTAAAGAACAAAATTTAGTTTTATAAAAGATGTGAAATAGTCACATCTTTTTTATTTGGTATTGACACACGGATAAAAGTGATATATAATAAAGACATATGGAGGCGTAACATGTTTGATACTGTAAAAGAAGAAAGTGATTATACTATAGGAGTTGTGAGCACTCATCCTTTAGAGCTACTTTATAGACATTTTGACATTATTGAAAACAGCATTGTAGAACTTGATGAGGATTTGTTTACATCTGTTTTGCAAAGGGGAAGATTTTCTTGGGATGAGCAAGGCGAAGTGGAGATAGTTTTAGACTCTGAAGAAGACATTGAAGAAGGCTATCCAATCACACAGCTTAAAGCAAAAGTTGTGGGAACGGGTGGTTTAGGCGACGGAGAAAACAGATATTTCATCACTGAAATAGATGTGGGAGGCGTTTCCCTTTACGAATTTCAGGAAGAAAATAATGGAAGGTTAGTTTTGTTTGAATCAGCTGTACTTGAACGTGAACTTGTATTGCACCGCCATTCAGATGACGAAATGAGCTTATAATTTAGTTAAGAACACCAACTTTGGTGTTTTTTAATTCTAAAAGATTTTTTAGTTAAAGTCTGTCTAGCTATTGATTTCGAGAAGATAAAATGTTATATTTATTTAAGGAGGAAACAAATGAAGAAAACAACAAAAATTGTAATCACGGGCGGTCCTTGTGCAGGCAAGACCACTGGGCTAAGCTATTTAGAGCAACAGCTCACAAAATTAGGATATAAAGTTGTTTTTATGAATGAATCGGCAACCGAAATAATTATGAATGGCATTTTGCCAGAAAGCACTGTTAATAATTTAGAGTTTGAAAAAAATCTTATGCGCCTTCAGATTGAAAAAGAAAAGTTATATGAAGATTTTTGCGAAAGGCTGCCGGATGAAAAAGTTTTGCTTGTGTGCGACAGAGGACTCATGGATTGCAAAAGTTACATGTCGCAGGTGGAATATGATGAAGCGCTTTTTGAGCTTGGTTTAGAGGAAGTTCAAATTAGGGATAAATATGACGCGGTTTTCCATTTGGTTACAGCTGCAAAAGGGGCGGAGGAATTTTACACTACCGCCAATAATGGAGCGAGAAGAGAAAATGTTCAAGAGGCAATTGAAGCGGACAACAGAACAATTGCTGCTTGGACAGGACACCCTCATTTCCGTGCTATTGACAACTCCACCGATTTTGAAGGCAAATTGAAAAGGCTTGTTAAAGAGATATGTTCATTTTTAGGTGTGCCAAAAAGTTTTGAAATTGAAAGAAAGTTTTTAATTAAGAAGCCTGATTTATGCAAACTTGCATCTCTTGAAAATTGCCGTAAGGTGGATATTGTTCAAACCTACCTCACAACTTCTCATCCAGGCGAGGAGAGAAGGGTAAGACAGAGAGGATATGACGGAAGCTACATCTTTACTTTGACCACAAAAACTCCAGTAACAGATGTGAAACGTGTGGAAACAGAAAAACGCATTTCAGAAAGAGAATATTTAACATTATTGAATGAGGCGAACACGAGTTTGCATCAGATTAAAAAAACAAGATATTGCTTAATGGAAAACAATAAATATTTTGAAATTGATGTTTATCCTTTTGCCAAAGAAAGAGCGATTTGTGAAATTGAACTTACAAATGAGGATGAAAAATTCTTAATCCCTGAATATATAGAGCCTATTGAAGAGGTTAC
>CAZQPZ010000160.1:0-1709 GCA_964595395.1 uncultured Lachnospiraceae bacterium
CTAAAATCTTGCGCATTTCAGCGATATAATCAATTCTTTCCCATTCCTCTTTGCCAAAGTCTATTTCATTACCCTGATAAGTAATTTTGGTTGTTCCAATGCATTCTGTCATAAGTTGCTTAATAAACTTTTTGAAGAAAGCAATGTTATCTTCAAAATCCCAGTAAGAAGCATACCATTCAACTTGAGTAAATTCTTGAAGGTGCTGAGTGTCCATTCCCTCATTTCTAAAACATTTTGCCACTTCAAACACTCTGTCAAAGCCACCAGCAATGCACTGCTTCAAATAAGTTTCTGGTGCGATACGAAGATTCATATCCACATCAAGTGCGTTATGGTGTGTAAAGAATGGCTTTGCACTTGCTCCGCAAACAGCGCTTTGAAGAATTGGAGTTTCCACCTCCATAAAGCCATTTTGTCCCAAATATTTTCTGATAAAAGCAAGAAGTTTGCTTCTTCCCACAAAAACATTTCTAGTTTCTTCGTTAGAAATAAGGTCTAGATAGCGTTGGCGATATTTTGTTTCAAGATCTGTAAGACCATGGAATTTTTCTGGAAGTGGACGAAGCGCTTTTGAAAGAAGTGTAAGTTTTTCAGCTCTAACTGTGATTTCTCCAGTTTGAGTTGCATAAACCTCGCCTTCAACGCCAACAAAGTCGCCAAGGTCAATCATCTTTTTATAGAAGTCATAATCTGCTTCTTCAATTTCATTTCTTCCAACAGAAACTTGGATTGAAGCGTTTATGTCGCGAATCTGCATAAAGCCAAATTTGCCCATTACGCGTCTAAAAACCATACGCCCTGCAATTTTAACTTTTTTGCCAAGCATTTCTCTAGCTTCAGCAATAGTTGCAGTGCGCTCAAATTTTCCTTTATAAACAATTTCACCGCTCTCTTTAAGCGATGTAATCTTTGCCTTTCTTACATCAATTTCATTTGATAGGTTGTTAATTTCTGCCATATATTTTCTCCTTGAATTTATATAGAAAAAGACTATCAAATTCAAGCAAAAAAGTCAACCTAATTAAAATTTGTTTTGATAAAAGTTAATATTTTTTTTGACGCGCTCCACGTAGAGCCTTGTTTCTTCATATGGAATAACGCTAAGCTTAACGCCGTCGCTTGAATACTCGGGGTTTTTAAGCCAGCCACGCACCTTTGTTGGCCCAGCGTTATATGCACAAAGTGCCTCCTCTAGCTCAAAGTTTTTAAGGAGCGACGATATATAATAACTTCCATATTTAATGTTTGTTTCGGGCTGAAAAAGATTATCTTTTTCAAAGTTTTCGTCTAGCGCATATGCAATAGACTGTGCCGTGTCAGGCATAAGCTGCATAAGCCCGCATGCACCTTTATTTGAGAGCGCATCTTTTTCAAATCCGCTTTCCACATTAATGATTGCGCATATGATGGGCTCAGGCAAATTAAACTCTTTGGCATAAAAAGAAATTTCATCCCTATATCTCAAGGGATAAATGAGCTGATAAAGAAGAAACGTTATGCCAATAACAAGCATAACACTGCCGATTATTAAAACTGCTGGAAGCGCTTTTTTCACAATTTTATCTTATGAAAAAATCCTTTTGTTATTCTTTTAGCGAGATAGTTTGTTATGCTTCAAAATAGCCTTTGAAAGACCTATAGCTTCTTGTTGGAAAATTTTTCTTAATAATCTATAAGTAGTCTTTGATAAACCTGACAGAGATTCC
>CAZQPZ010000161.1:0-1672 GCA_964595395.1 uncultured Lachnospiraceae bacterium
CAATAGGCAAAATAATCTTAACGCCTTTTTCTTTGGCTTTATCCAGAATTTCTTTTGCAAGTTCAAGTTTAGAGTTGTCTATAATAGACATACCAACACTGCCACCAATTGCCTTAATGAAAGTGTAAGCCATACCTCCACCAACAAGCACAGTGTCAACCTTGTCAAGCAAGTTTTCAATAACTGGCAGTTTGTCAGCCACTTTTGCTCCACCCAAGATTGCAACAAAAGGATGCTCTGGAGTTGTAAGGACCTTGTCAAACACTCTAAGCTCGTTTTCAACTAAGAAACCGCATACAGCAGGAATGAATTTTGCAACGCCATAAGTGGACGCGTGTTTTCTGTGTGCCGTTCCAAAGGCTTCAAGCACAAACACATCAGCAAGTGAAGCAAGCGCTTTTGCAAAGGTTTCTTCATTCTTTTCTTCTTGTTTGTAGAAACGAATATTTACAAGCATAAGCACATCGCCATCGTGCATTTTGTCAACCAATTCTTTCGTAGATTTATCAAGCACATCCTCAGCAAAAGAAACAGGCTTGTCCAAAAGTTTGGACAACCTTGCAAGCACTGGACGAAGTGACAATTTGGTGTTTACTTGACCATTTGGTCTGCCAAGGTGCGAACAAATTATAACTTTTGCGCCATGCTCAATAAGATATGTAAGAGTTGGAAGCGTGGCAACAATACGAGTATCATCTGTGATTTTTAACTCGTTGTTGATAGGAACATTGTAGTCCACTCTAACCAGAACGCGCTTTCCAGAAACGTCAATGTCTCTTATGGTTTTTTTCATTTCAATCTCCAAATAAAAAACAATAAAATAAACTATCCTAGCAGTATATTTATTTTATTATATCATACAAAAAATTTATTTCAAAATGAATTTTGAATATTTACAAAAATTATTTAAAATTTTAATAAAATGCTATTTAGTAGACCAAATTTAAAAAGTAAAAATTTTTGTATTATAATTATTTAATATTTATTGTGGTATATTTATAAAATTTTCTTGTAAATTTCTTGTTTTCAATTAAATTAATTCCAAATTCATCACAGAAAGCATAAACTTTCTTGCTTGAACAATGCGCAAGCGCTGGCACAATTCGCTTTTTTGGTATGGACATGGAGCGCAGTGAGAAACAAATCAAAGACCGGCTGGGTATCGTCCTGGATGATGGGTGCTTTTACGAAGAACTTTCCTTAGAGGAAATGAAAAGCGTTATCGCGCCTGCTTATACTGCCTGGTCGGAAAAGGATTTTAAGCAGTATCTGGATATGTTTTCACTTAACCCCAGGCAAAAAATCAACACGCTTTCTAAAGGCATGAGGATGAAGTATTCCCTTGCGCTGGCACTTTCCCACGAGGCTGAGCTTTTGATTATGGATGAACCGACCAGCGGGCTTGACCCTCTTATCCGGAGCCAGCTTTTGCAAATTCTGACAGACTATATGAATAAGGGCGGCAAGGGTGTATTCTTTTCAACGCACATCACATCTGACCTTGATAAAATTGCGGATATGCTGATTATGATTGACAATGGGCGCATTGTGTTTCAAGAAGAAAAAGACGCTCTCCTGGACACCTATCGGATTGTCAAGGGCGATGTTCGGGAGCTCACCGCAGATGCGCGCAAGCTGTTTTTGAATATTTCTGAAACGGCTTTCGGCTTTA
>CAZQPZ010000162.1:0-1666 GCA_964595395.1 uncultured Lachnospiraceae bacterium
ATCAATTTCCAAGTTATTCTTTGCAAGATACAATCCGTAAAGATAAACCTTAACGCATTCGTCTGGCGCGTAAGGCAAAAACTCCTCGAAAAATAAATTGTCTATGTCAAGTTTGTTGTTGGCAATAATTTCAGCCCCAAATCTACAAAAGCTCATATCTCTCTCCAATGCTCAAATTTTACCACAAAAAATCAATTTGTCAAAGAATTTTATTTGAGTTTAGCGAATAAGATATGCTATGAAGAAATTTGTTGTTTTTTTGCTGGCCATTTTTTGCGCTTTTCCATGCCTTTTCCTTGTGGGTTGCGGAGAAAGTGTTAATTTAAACAGTTATAGCATTGTTGTCACATATGATCATGCGTCGCACACCGCAGAGTGCTCCACTGTGGTGGAATATGTAAATAATTCAAACAACTCTTTAAAAGAGATTAAATTCCATCTTTATCCTAATGCCTTTTCTGAGGAGGCAGAGGGCAGTGTTTGCACGCCTGCAAATGAGGAGAAAACTTATCCTAACGGCAAAAGCTGGGGTGGTGTGACAATTAATAATGTTGCTGTGAATGGTGGCACTGTCGAGCCTGGTTATGAAGGAGATGCAAACACGATTTTGTGTGTGCCATTAAATGAAGAGCTTTTCCCAGACGAGAAAGTGAAGATTGAAATTGACTATACACTAACTTTGCCTAATGCGCTCCACAGATTTGGCTATGGCGAGAATGCAGTTAATTTTGCAAATTTCTATCCGATTGCCTGTGTTTATGAAGAGGGGGATGGCTTTAAGGCACATCCATATGTTTCAAACGGCGACCCATTTTACTCAGATGTGGCAAATTATAATGTGACAATTAGTTACAATAAAAATTTTAAAATTGCCTGTGGTGGCGACAAAATTTCCACTCATGAAAATGGAGCTTTCCTTACAACAACCTTTGTTTCGAATAATGTGCGTGATGTAAGCTTTGTGCTTTCAGATAAGTTTAATCATATCTCAGCTAAAGCTGGGGATGTGACTGTTGACTACTACTATTATTCAGACGAAGCGGCTCGCGATTCACTTGAGCTTGCTGTGAAGGCAGTAAACTTCTATAGTGATAAGTTTGGCGATTATCCATATTCAAATTTGGCAGTTGTTGAAACTGGATTTGTGCATGGAGGCATGGAGTATCCACGCCTTGTTATGATTTCAGATGATGTTCAAGCTGAGGATTATGGTTATGTGATCGCTCACGAAATTGCTCACCAGTGGTGGTATGGTGTGGTTGGCAATGACGAGTTTGAAGAGGCATGGCTGGATGAATCGCTAACAGAGTTTTCAACCGCACTCTTCTTTGAAAATCATCCTGAGTATGGAATAGATTATTCTCAAATTGTTGACGGAGCAGCAGAAACCTATAAACACTTTTTAAGCATTTACGGAAAAATAATTGGGCAGGTGGACACCACTATGGACAGAGCACTGACTGAATTTAACACCGAGCCTGAATATGTGAACAATGTTTACACGCGCGGAATTTTACTTTTTGACACACTTAGACAGGAGCTTGGCGACAGAAAATTTTATAACTGCTTAAAAGGATATTTTAAAGAATTTGCCTATAAAAACGTGTCAAAAGAGGATTTTATTGACTGTTTTAGCTCAAAATCGGGCAGAAACCTTGAAAAGTTT
>CAZQPZ010000163.1:0-1646 GCA_964595395.1 uncultured Lachnospiraceae bacterium
GGTATGAATTACTGGAGAATTACTTCTTCAAAAACTGATTTAGGCGATAAAATGGCTAAAAAAGCGAGTTTACACCCTCAAATTAAGGTTTTTCATGGAAATATTGGTGAAATATCACTTTCTGAGCCGAGCATAATTGCAACTGGAAGCCACACTACAAAACAACTTTTTGAGCAGATTGAAAGGCTGGTTGGTGCTTTGCGGGCGCATAGGTCACAAGGAATTTTCCCTTTGTTCAGTGGGGAGCTTGATGGCATTGTTTCCAAGGAAAGCATTTTTGTCCCAATCTCAAATGAGAGAGTGAAAGAAGTGCGCGCCTATTTAAGAAAGTTTACAAGCGAAGAGGACTGTCTTGAAAATTGGGCGGAAAGCGGCGAAGGCATGCTTAGGGCAAAAGTGTTTAAACCGGCTGTTGCGGGCGGAAATAAATATGATGTCTGCCTAAAATTTAACAAGAAAGATAATGGATTTTTAGAGCTTGAAGGTTTCCAAACTCAGCTTAAGAGGGAAGAACAAATGCAGCTGTTTAGCCTCTTTCCAGAGCTTGAAATTTTGAAGCTGGAGCGCGAGGGTGGAATGGAAGATTTTACTTATATTGTGCCTTCTGCAACAATGAACAAACATATGCAAAGTGTTAAAAATGACAACATATTTTTTGCAGGAAAACTTACACTTTTAGAGGGCGAATTGGAAGCCATCGCAAGTGGCCATTTGGCAGCGTTAAATGTAATTAATTTCATTCAAGGAAGAAAACTTATCATATATCCAAGCGACACAATTGTTGGAAAAATATTTGAAAAATTATTTTCGCTCTCTGCCTATAAAAGTAAACAAATATCTGCAAGTTGTGATATAATTGAAAATGTAGTTGAGAAAGAGTCGCTTGAGCGCCTCAAAAAATTTAAGGAGGATTACGATGCAAGAATTTCGTGGCACAACAATTTGTGCAGTAAAAAAAGATGGTAAAATTGCTATTGCTGGTGACGGACAAGTTACAATGCAAAATTCAATTATTTTTAAAAGCAATGCAAAAAAAGTGAGAAGAATTTTTGATGACAGAGTTATTGTTGGCTTTGCTGGAAGCGTGGCTGATGCCTTTTCACTTACAGAGCGTTTTGAGGAAATGCTTAACAAATATTCGGGCAACCTTATGAGAAGCGCGGTGGCACTTGCTCAGCTTTGGAGAGATGACAAAATTGCAAGAAAGCTGGATGCAATGATGATTGTTGCAGACAAATCAACTCTTTTAGTCCTTGACGGAACGGGCGATGTTATTGAGCCTCAAGATGATGTTTGTGCAATTGGCTCAGGCGGAAACTATGCGCTTGCAGCTGCAAAGGCTCTTAAACAAAACACAGAGCTTTCTGCAAAAGACATTGCTTACAAAGCTCTTAAAATTGCAAGTGAAATTTGTGTGTTCACAAATGAAAATATTAGAGTTGAGGAAATAGGAGGCTGAGATCATGGAATTTTCACCTAAACAAATTGTTTGCGAGCTTGATAAATATATTATTGGACAAGCCAAAGCAAAACGCGCGGTGGCAATCGCACTTAGAAACAGATATAGAAGAAGTAAACTTCCAAAAGAACTTCGCGAAGAAATCACACCTAAAAACATTATTATGCGCGGCCCAACTGGTGTGGGT
>CAZQPZ010000164.1:0-1624 GCA_964595395.1 uncultured Lachnospiraceae bacterium
CAGAGATGGGAGAAATATCTTCCATGCTACAATACAAGAAGAGGTGGGACAGAGAAATGCCGACAATAGAAGAGATTATGAGAGTAGCCTGTGATGCGAAGGCATCCGATGTACATGTTACGGTGGGGATACCGCCGAAGATGCGCGTAAACGGTAATCTGATTACCATGGATTTTCCGAGGATGATGCCTGCGGATACACTGGCGCTCGCTTATTCGATGATGAATGATATCCAGAGGGAGAGATTCGATGAACGGGGCGAATATGATATGTCCTTTTCCATACCGGAATTAGGCAGATATCGTGTGAACGTTTATAAGCAGAGAGGTTCTGCGGCGATGGCGCTTCGTCTGGTGGGTACCCAGGTGCCTGCGCCGGAAGTGCTTGGAGTGCCGGAGTCGGTTATCAATCTGTATGAGCGTAAGAGAGGATTGATTCTGGTAACCGGTCCTACGGGAAGCGGTAAATCTACCACACTGGCTGCGATCATAGATAAGATCAATAATTTCAGGGATGCCCATGTAATTACACTGGAAGATCCGATCGAGTATCTGCATCAGCATAAGATGGCCATGGTCAATCAGCGGGAGATCGGGCTGGATTCCCAGAGCTATGCCAATGCGCTCAGAGCGGCGCTGCGTGAGGATCCTGATGTAATCCTCGTGGGAGAGATGCGTGATTTCGAGACCATCAGCGTAGCGATTACGGCGGCTGAGACCGGACACCTTGTTCTGTCCACATTACATACCATCGGTGCGGCAAGTACTGTAGACCGTGTCATCGACGTATTCCCGCCTCATCAGCAGCAGCAGATCAGAGTACAGTTTGCCAACGTGCTGGAAGCGGTTATATCCCAGCAGCTTGTCCCGACAGTGGACGGGCATGGACGTGTGGCGGCCTTTGAGGTCATGCATGCCAACCATGCGGTCAGGAATTTGATTCGTGAGGGAAAATCTCATCAGCTTGCAACCGTTATGCAGACTGACCGCAAGATGGGCATGATTACCATGGACGATGCGCTGGTACAGCTTTTCTACGAGGGCAAGATCGACAGAGAGATGGCGATCCAGTTTGCACAGGATCCGGATGCTATGCAGAATAAAGTTATGTAATTGTAACACACATGTTATATAATATGGATATAGGAAAATAGCGGGTAAAGGGCTTGACAAGCGGGTCAAGCCCTTTTATGATGAAAAAGATAATGGAAGAAAAATCTGTAATTCTGATCATATCGGCAGCAGACAGGCAATTCTCATGCAGTAGCTGCGGATATTCTATTCATTCAGGCGAATCGCCATCGGATTTCAGAGACAGAGAGGTATCAATTACGAAGGAGGTATTGTTTTGTTCAGTACAATTACATCAGGGACACTTTACGGCATCCGCAGTTGCCTGATTCAGGTGGAAGTGGATGTTTCGCAGGGGCTTCCGTGTTTCCAGATCGTGGGTCTGCCGGGATCGGAGGTGCGGGAAGCCAGAGAAAGGGTTAAAGTTGCGCTTAAGAATGTGGGAGTGAATCTGCCGCCCGTCAGTATCAATGTGAATCTCTCACCGGCAGATATTCCCGAGAGCGGCACCTTGTTTGATCTTCCGGTAGCCGTGGGCGTCATGACTGCACTTT
>CAZQPZ010000165.1:0-1612 GCA_964595395.1 uncultured Lachnospiraceae bacterium
CCATGTGGTAGAAATCTTTCCTCCACATTTCAATGTACTCGTCCGGGCTCATACAGATCGAAAAACTTGGCGTTGCTGAAGGACAGGGCGTTGTTGTTAAATATCAAAATGCCGATGGCGCTTCAGCCGATCAAATTGAAGCTACAAACCAAGAAATTCGCGCGCAGCTCCTTGAGGCTTTCCATTACACAGGCGATAACATTAACTATGAATACGCTGTTGCTTCAAGCGGAACAGTTACAGCTTCTGCATCGAGCGAGCTTATCATGAACGCCTTTATTGCAATGCTTGTTGCACTTGTTCTTATCCTTATCTATGTTGGATTTAGATTTGAGCTTACCAGCGCATTTGCAACAATCCTTGCGCTTTTCCACGACTTGCTCATCACAGCTGCCTTTGTGTTGATGTTTAGAATCACAATTAATGCTGCTTTCATTGCTGCACTTGTGACAATTTTAGGCTATTCAATCAACAACACAATTGTCATCTTTGACCGAATTAGAGAAAACGAAAAGAGCGGAAAATATGAAAAAGCTCCAAACTCACTTATTGCAAATAAGTCTGTTAAAGAAACAATGACAAGAAGTGTGTTCACAACCTTAACAACTTTTGTTACAATCGCACTTGTTGCAATCATTGGTGTGCCTGATATTAGGGACTTTGCAATTCCAATTGCAATTGGAATTCTCGCAGGTTTCTACTCATCAGTATTCCTTACTCCAGGGCTTTGGGCTCTTGCATACAAGCCAGGCAGAAGATGGAAGAAAAAAGATAAGGCTAAAAAGGGAGAAACAAAAACTGTGGTTTAATCCGCAGTTTTTTCTTTAAAATTTAACATATTTGCTTGCAAAAATTAAATGGTTGTGTTATACTCAATTTGTCATTGAGACAAATAATCACCCTTATCCTATTTTCCTATTGTTGCCGATGTGCTAAAGGGTCAAAGCGCAGGTTGTTAGGAAGAGCTAAGACGGAAGGGGGAAGACTAAAAACTAAAGGAGGAAAAATACAATGTCGGTTATTTCAATGAAACAACTTCTTGAAGCAGGCGTTCACTTTGGTCACCAAACAAGAAAATGGAATCCTAAAATGAAACCTTACATTTTCATGGCAAGAAATGACATCCATATTCTTAACCTTGAAAAAACAAGCGACCAAATCGACAAAGCATATGTTTTTGTTCGTGATGTTGTTGCTTCAGGAAAAAATGTTCTTTTCGTAGGAACAAAAAAACAGGCTCAAGAAGCTATTAAAGAGGAAGCTGAAAGATGCGGAATGTTCTATGTGAACACAAGATGGCTTGGCGGATGCCTTACAAACTTTAGAACAATTTTAAAGAGAATTGAGAGATTAAACAAACTCAATCAAATGGAAAAGGTTGGAGAATTTGACCTTCTTCCTAAAAAAGAAGTTGCTCTTCTCAAAGCTGAGAGAGATAAACTTGAGAAAAACCTTGGCGGAATTAAAGATATGCGTGAAATGCCAGGCGTGATTTTCGTTGTAGACCCATCAAACGAACACATCTGCGTTAAAGAAGCGCTTTCACTTAAAATTCCTATGGTTGGTCTTGTGGACACTAACTGTGATCCATCTGGAATTGACTATGTTATCC
>CAZQPZ010000166.1:0-1612 GCA_964595395.1 uncultured Lachnospiraceae bacterium
GTTTTAACAAATCGTCCTCAAGTGAAAGGAAGAAAACGCTTGATCCCGGGTCGCCCTGACGCGCTGCGCGTCCACGAAGCTGGTTATCAATACGCCTTGATTCATGGCGCTCTGTTCCAATAATGTGAAGTCCGCCAAGTTTAACAACCTCTTCTTTTTCAGCGTCAGTTTCAACTTTAAATTTCTTATATAACTCGTTAAATCTTGCTCTTGCGGCGTTAAGTTTTTCGTCATCGACATTGTTAAAAGCGGTTGCATATGAAATTTCTTCGTCTGTATACTTTTCATCCTGCATTTGCGACTTCGCCATAAACTCTGGGTTTCCGCCCAAGAGAATGTCCGTTCCACGACCAGCCATGTTGGTTGCAATTGTAACCATTCCCTTCTTACCGGCTTGAGCCACGATTGCACTTTCTTGCTCGTGATTTTTAGCGTTCAAAACGGTGTGTTTAATTTTCTCTCTCTTAAGTGCTTTAGAAATTTCTTCTGACTTATCAATTGTGATTGTGCCCACAAGCACTGGTCGGCCAAGCTCGTTAAGGCGTTTGATTTCCTCAACAATAGCCTTGATTTTGCCGGCATAGGTTGTGTAAACAATGTCAGACTCATCCTTTCTTTTGTTTGGAAGATTGGAAGGAATTGTAACAACGTCCAAGTTATAAATTGTTCTAAATTCGCCCTCTTCTGTTTTTGCTGTTCCTGTCATTCCAGAAAGCTTGTTGTAAAGTCTAAAATAATTCTGGAAAGTGATTGTTGCAAGAGTTTTGTTTTCGTCCTTAATTTCAACGCCCTCTTTTGCTTCAATCGCTTGGTGCAAGCCGTCATTAAAACGTCTGCCCGCCATTAAACGACCAGTAAACTCGTCAACAATAACAACTTCGCCGTCTTTAACGATGTAGTTTTCATCCTTGAACATGATGAAGTTTGCTTTTAATGCGTTGTTGATGTAATGGTTAAGTTCCAAGTTTTCAATGTCTGAAAGATTTTGCACATGGAAAAATCTCTCCGCCTTAGTTACACCTTTGTCTGTAAGGTTGATCTGCTTTGTTTTAGCGTCAATTTCAATATCCGCGTCTTTTTTAATTGTCTTGGCAAACTTTTGAGCCGCAATATAATCGTCGCCCGATTTTCCGCCACGACCACTGATAATAAGAGGTGTTCTTGCCTCGTCAATTAAAATGGAGTCCACTTCGTCGACGATTGCAAAATTCTGTCCGCGCTGCATTCTTCTTTCTTTTGAGATTGCCATGTTGTCACGAAGATAGTCAAAGCCAAGCTCGTTGTTTGTGCAATATGTGATATCTGCCGCATAAGCCTTGCGCTTTGCCTCCTCTTGCATGTTTGAAACAACAACACCAACGCTAAGCCCAAGGAATCTATACACCTTGCCCATCCACTCTGCGTCACGCTTTGCAAGATATTCGTTGACAGTAACAACATGCACGCCCTTGCCAGAAAGTGCGTTCAAATATGCTGGCAGCGTTGCCACCAATGTTTTTCCTTCACCGGTTGCCATTTCAGCAATTCTGCCTTGGTGGAGCGCAATTCCACCCAAAATCTGAACATAGAAGTGCTTCATGTTAAGCACACGCCATGCCCCCTCTCTTGCCAC
>CAZQPZ010000167.1:0-1580 GCA_964595395.1 uncultured Lachnospiraceae bacterium
CCTTTTCTCCAGTTATGTGAGCGAGGTTTTGCCTGAGCTGGGCGAAGACAATGTTATTGAAATGACCTTTTCGCACATTGCAAAAACAGAGCTTAAAAAATCTTTGCAAAGTCGTGAAACGCTTATCGACGAAATTTATTCTGCAAAAGATCAAACAAAACTTAATGAAATTGCCTACAAAGCTTCTTTCGATTTCTTAAATGACTTACTAGATTTCTTAAATAATGTTTATGCTGGTTTGTTTGACCCTAAGGACTTGGTGTTTAAACCTAAAGATGCCGACGAGAACAGCTATAATGCATTCACTTTCACTAAAGAGGAAATGCATAAACTTTATTTTGAGATTTTTGGTCATTTGCCAGTAAACAAAAGAATTGATTACATGACAGACCATCTTATTGAACGCTTTGGGCTTAGGCCAGAAGAGGCCGAGCTTATTAAGCCAAGATTTAAAGGCATGCTTTATAAGTTTTTTCCAATCGCGGACATTTACAAAATTTGCAATGTTTTCTATTCACGCATGGGACTTACTCAGCCAGACTTTAGAGAAGTGCCATATGAAGATATTGCAGCGCTGCTTGTAATTAAAGATTACACTCAAGGGCTAAGCCATGACTATGGCGTTAAATATGTGATAATTGATGAAATGCAGGATTTTACTCCAATGCACTTCTATTTCTTCAACAGAATTTGGGATTGTCCAAAAATCATTTTGGGAGACATTAACCAATGCATTGAAAAAACTCTTTCTAAAAAATATCTTAAAGATCTTGCCCAGTTTTTGAAAGCAAAAACAATTGTGCTTAATAAAACCTATCGCTCAACAAGGCAGATTTCAGAGTTTAGCGAAAAGCTTATTGGACTTAAGGGTGTGATTAACTTTAGCCGTGAGGGAAGCGCACCGAGAATCATTAAAACCAATTCCATGCAGCAAGCGCTCATTAAACTTATTAATGACGGCGAAGGCAAGTATGCACACACCGCCATTGTGTGCAAAACTGGGGCGGAGGTTAGTCAGGTTTCCAAAATGCTTCATGGCAAAAAAGAGTTTGAAGTTATCGTTGGCTCGGACTCTAGTTTTGACTATCCACTTGTTATCACAACCTCTTCAACTTCAAAGGGAATTGAGTTTGTTCACGTTATAATTCCATTCGCGGATGAGTCAAATTATCACTCTTCGCTTGACAGAAACCTGCTTTATGTGGCAACCACAAGAGCTTTGCATCAACTGGAGATTGTATACGAGGGCAAACGCTCAAAACTGCTAAAAGGCATGAATATACAAAATTCGTCACAATCTTAAGTTGTTTTTTGTGAAGCGTAACGCATATATTGTGGCATAACCGAAAAGACAAACATATTGGGCTTGTGAAAAATAGCTATCGTTCAAACGAAAATGCTGGAGAATAGCGATTTTGTAGCAAAAATAGTGTGGAAATGTGGATAACTTATCCAAAGTTACCCACATACGCACCATAAACCGCCATTTTGCATAAAAATGAGCAGTTTTGCATAAATATTTATTTGTGGAAATGTGGATAACTTTTTTGTGGAAAACTAATGCAATTTTCCAATTTTTT
>CAZQPZ010000168.1:0-1568 GCA_964595395.1 uncultured Lachnospiraceae bacterium
TATCGGAAAAACAACTGCCGACCTCAGTGATGTTAAAGAAGCGTTTAGTGATAAGTATGAGGAAAAGAACGAGGGTGGATCTAATGCCGATCAAATAATCTCAGCCGTGTGTGAATATTTTGATATTTCCCGCGATGACATTGTTGGCAAAAAGAAGAGTAAGGAAGTTGTTGAGCCTCGAATGATTGCTATTTATATGATAAGCGAAATGCTTGAGCTTCCGCTTGTTTCAATTGGAAAAATCTTTGGCGGGCGTGACCACACCACAATCATGCATGCCCGAGACAAGATTACAACTGAAATGAAAACTAACAGAAAAACACAAACCTTTGTTAGTGAAATTAAAAAAATGTTGACAAGTGGATAACCTCCCACCTTAAAAACAAAGTTATACACAAGTTATCCACATTACTTGAAACTATATATAGTATCACATTCGACAAATTTAGAGCGAAAAATTACTAGATATAGTATCAGACGAAGTCTGTGCACAATTACACAGCACACTAATAATAAGACTAGTATTTAATTAAAAGAAAAATAATATCAAGGGCGCGCGCCAAAGGAGAAAAAGAAAATGTTATTAAATTGTATGGGTCTTGAACTTTCAGATGCTTTCTTAAGAGTTAGCAAAGCACTTTCCAATAAGGTTACAAATCCTATTTTGGAAGGAATTAAAATTTCGGCGGAGGACAATGAGCTTACTTTAAGCGCAACAGACACCGACCTTTCCATTGAAAAGAAAATTAAAGCAGACGTTAAAGTGGAAGGCGAAACAGTTGTTCCAGGTAAGTTTATTACAGAGTTTGTTAAAAAACTTTCAAACTCAGACATTGAACTTGAAGTAAACGAGAAAAACCAACTTCTCATCCGCTATGACGGCAACGAGTCTGTAATCCAGTGCTACAACCCTGTTGAGTATCCAGGCTTTAGAAAACTTAAAACTGACGAATGGTTTGGAATTAGCCAAAAAGATCTTAAAGCTCTTATCAGCAAAACAATTTTCTCTGTTGCAATGGACGACTCCCGCCCTATTCTTAAAGGTGTGCTTTTCGACATTGATCAAAAAGAAATTTCTGCTGTGGCGCTTGATGGATATCGTCTTGCACGCGTTAAGAAAAAGGCTACTGCAAATGTTAAAAAGCAAATTGTAATTCCAACACGTTCACTTAACGAAATTAGTAAACTTCTTGATGACAGCGACGAAGTTATTAATGTGTATATTGACACAAACGCAATTATGATTGATAACATCGACACAAAAATTATTTCAAGACTTCTTGAAGGTGACTTTGTAAATTACAAACAAATTATTCCAATGAATTATGAAACATTTGTGATTGTAAACAAAGTGCAGTTTGAAGACGCATTAGAGAGAGTTTCACTTTTAAGTAAAGTTGGACAAAACAATTTGGTTAAGTTTGACATTAAAGAATCTAACATTCTTCTTACTTCAAACTCAGAACTTGGTAACATTAAAGAAAACATAAACATCACCCAAGAAGGTAAAGATTTATTTATTGCTTTTAATGCAAGATACTTTATGGAAGCCTTTAGAACAAATTCTG
>CAZQPZ010000169.1:0-1562 GCA_964595395.1 uncultured Lachnospiraceae bacterium
CTCGAAAAGAGAAGCCTCGTTGTCATACGGACCATCATATTTCCTAAAAAATCTCTGCGGTAAGTTTTTACCGCAGAGATTTTTTTAATATTTCTCAAACACTACTCAAAAGTTTCACAAACACCTATATGCTGAAATGAAGCCGTAAAAAGCAAAAGGAGGGCAAACGATGGATTGTATGGATACGGCTATGCCGGTAAGAACATCAAAGAAATGTCATTCAAGTAAACGGTGTGGAAAAATCACTTGCCTGTGTAGCGAGCCGCGTAGATCTGCAAGGTGCAGAGACACAAACAACGGTTAATCTGTATGGTTTTCAGGATGCAGAAATGCTTTCAGATTTTTGGGACTTCCATACCGGAGAAAAAAGCCTTTCTTTTCCTGAACAAAGAGAGGTGCTGATCAACATCCGGGCGGCAGAGTTTTTTCATATTATAATAGGCATAACAACTGCGACTGTTTTTAATTGGCAGTAAAATCGAGATTTAGTCAAGAATTTTTTCTCGAATTGTCAAGTCAAGTGCAACAATTTTTTGAAAAGCACTTGACTATTTTTTATAAAAGTGATATTATATTATGGGGTATCATAAATTATGATATTTGGATATATAGTAATTAATTACAAAAAAGGAGAGCGGCAAACATGAATAATAAAACAAGGCGTACGATTGGAATTTTTCTTTTATGTGCGCTGGTACTGACCGGGTGTATCATCTTGTCAATTTTTGCTTTTGCGGCCGAAGCCGAACAGCCTGTAACGAAAACGATCGAGATCAGTAACTGGGATGAATTCTGTGCGGCGGCAACAGAAGCAAGAAACGACAGCGAGGTGCGCAATTACATATTCAGCCTGACGAAAGATATTGTGATTCCTGGCGGACGCACCGCTAAGACTGCTGAGTTTAGAAACGATAGTAGTGATTACGTTGTTACGATTCTTGGAAACGAGTATTCTTTTATAAATGATACGTTCGGATACACTAGATGTATAAGTGTTTATTCGGGTGTAACCTTGAATCTCGGACTCCCGGACGGCTCAGACACCTTAACCTTCACGGGAATAGACGGTGCTAATTCGCGTTACTATGCGTTTATTAACGTTTCCAGTGGAACGCTTAATATGTATAACGGTGTAACGATAAAAGATTACACGAGCAGTGGCCGTAATGATGGTGTTTCCACTCCCACAGGTGGTGCTGTGGGTGTCTCCGGTGGTACTTTCAATATGTATGGAGGAGAGATTTCAAATTGCGCCGCAACAGGTTCTTACAATTCTGGTGCGGGTGTATGTGTAACAGGGACTGATGCAACCTTCAATATGTTTGGCGGTAAGATTTCGGGTAATGGCGCTGGCGGCGGTGTGACTGTTAGAGCTGGTATATTTAATATGTACGGCGGAGAAATTTGCGATAACGAAAGCCGAGGTGTGTCAGTTAGCGGTACAGGCGGTACATTTAATATGACCCGCGGAGAAATTTATGGAAACACAGGCGGCGGTGTGTCAGTTAGCGGTACATTTAATATGACCGGGGGAGAAATTTATGGAAACACAGCTACAGACA
>CAZQPZ010000170.1:0-1556 GCA_964595395.1 uncultured Lachnospiraceae bacterium
GGCAAACTTGCATCCATTTCTCACAGCTATGCAGATGATCCTGTTGCAGTTCCAGAAAAGGTTGTAAATAAAGCACGAGAAATAATCGAAAAATTAAATCACACAGACTTCCCTAAATATTATGGACTGGATATTGGACTAACACTTGACGACAATGGAAATGAGGTTGTTGACATAAATGAATTCAATTCGCTTCACGCATGCGGCAGAGAATTGTTTAACACAATGTTCCTTCCAGAAGACGCAATTGACTACAACCCATTCAACTTAACACCAGAGCAGGAAAAGCTTAGAGTTAGATAAAAGGCCTTAACAAAGCCTTTTTTATTTGACTAATTCATCTTTATATGCTTTAATAAAAGCATGAAAAAGGCAACAGATAATTTAAAAATGGCAAAATTTTTGCTGAAAATTGCAAAGGATGCTTATAAAAGGGCTTTAAAACTTAAAATTGATGTTAGTGATAAAAAGGCGCACGACCTTGTGACAAGCTATGACTTTTTTATTGAAAAACAGCTCACCTCCGCCTTGAACAAAGCGTTCCCAAATGTAAAAATCGTGAGCGAGGAATATAACAGCGGTGTGGAAAACAAAGGCACATATTTCACAATCGACCCTATCGACGGCACAATCAACTTTGCAAACGGGCTGAATGAATGGGCAATTCAAATTGGATATGTTGAGAACGATGAGATTAAAGCAAGCGCAATTTATTCGCCTGTGGTAGGAGAATATATTGCAGCTAAAGGTTGTGGAGCTTTCAAAAACGGCAAACAATTTTTCACAAAGAAAAATGACCTAACGCATAGCTTATTTGTTGCAGAGTGCAAATATAACGATCGCGATGCCATTACAAGAGCACTATTAGATTTCACAATGGGTGTTAGACACATTTATTCAACAGGAATTGATTATGCTTTCACAGCAGAAGGAAAATATGGCATATTTATTCACAGCATCGGTCATCCTTGGGATTGGGTGCCCGGGCAGTTACTTGCAACGGAGGCAGGTTGCGTAATGAAAGATTATAAAAAATATCATATAGTTGCAACAAGCGAAACAATCCTTAAAAAAGTAATTAATTTATTAAAAAAAGCGGCAATTTAGCCGTTTTTTTTGTGGCTTAGGTGGCTTAGCCACTTTTTTTCTTATCTTTTTTCAATATTTTTAAGAAAAATGCTTCAATGTTTTTTTCATACTTTGTAACAAGCCACATTATTATCCCAGCAGCAACAAATATAATCCCCCACACAACAAGCCCCCAGCCGTGATATGGAATTATCTCTCCGCTTCCAAGATAGCTTGTTAAAAAAATGCCTACTGGACGGGTGATTAGGTTTGTAATCACAAAAAACGCCCAGCTCATGTCCGTTAGCCCAGCAACTAAACACAAAACATCATCTGGAAAGACCGGCAACAGCATCATCAAAAAGAAGGTGTATTTGGCGCGCGAAAGAAAGCTCACCCATTTTTGGCAACTCTCCTTGCCCACCATAAACACATCAAGTTTGCGGCCAAATTGTCTGCCAAGATAGAATGCAAACACGCTGCCAAGC
>CAZQPZ010000171.1:0-1553 GCA_964595395.1 uncultured Lachnospiraceae bacterium
GTTTTTAGGCTGCGTCGCGAAAGCCCTTGCAAGCAAACTTTCGCTCCTTGTAATAATCAATGCAATGAAGTTTAATTACAAAACAAAGTGTAATATATCAACTATAATAACAAATGCGAATAGTACGCACAACCCCACAAAGTGGATTTTGCTTTCTAAACTCCGCTTTATTGGCTTGCCACGAATCCACTCAATGACTGTGAACAGCACATGCGAGCCGTCAAGCGCTGGCAATGGTAAAAGATTGAAAACAGCAAGGTTGGCTGAAATCATTGGAATTAAAATTAAAAGGTTGAGCCAGTTTGTTTGAGTTGCACCGGCGATTGTTGTGATTGTTGTAATTGGCCCACCTATCGATTTTATAGGCAGCTGGAATGTGATGAGAAGCCACAGTGATTTTAACACCACCCAAGCAAGACCAAATGCAAATTCCCAAGCACGCCCAAGCGCTTCCCAGAAGGAATAAACGTATGGCTTATAATTAATGCCAAGAAGATAGTTTTGAGAATAAATTGTTTCGCCGTCTGCTTTATACTGCACAACGTTGAAGAGTCCCATGTCAAGATCCTGAGTTTTGCCATCACGCCTAACTGTCACTTTGAAAGAAAAGTCTTCAATGTTGCCGCCTTCACTCACCCAAATCTTTGCCTCTTCTTGCTTTTTTGCAACAAAGTTTTGAAAGGTGTCACCAAAAGCAAAATCAACCTTTGTGCCGTCAACTGCAACAACAATATCCCCCTCTTCCAAAACAGAAGTGTAAGTGATCTGCTCGTTACCATAGCCGTTAAAGGTTACAGAGTTTTTCGTAATTTGTGGCACATCATAGCCGATTGTGCATAACAGAATCAGCGAGAACAACACCGCCGCAAGAAAATTCATTGTTACGCCGGCAAGAAAAACAATTATTCTTTTCCAAGCCTTTTGAGCGTTAAAGCAGTCGGCTGCAGGCTTATCTTCCTCATCTCCCTCGCCCTTAAATGCACAATAGCCTCCAAGCGGAAAGATTCGTATTGAAATCTTTTCGCCACGCTTGTTAGTGCGAGAAAAAAGGGCTTTGCCAAAGCCGATTGAAAATTCTTCAATTTTGAATTTCAATATTCGCCCAGCAATGTAGTGCCCAAGTTCATGGATAAGCACCATAAACAGAAGCACCACCAGTGCCACGATAACATAGAGAAATCCAGTTAAAATGTTCATTTATCTCCTAAATTAAGATGAAGCAGAAAGCCATGAGAAGAACAGGCGCTGTTAAAATATAGGAGTCAATCCTATCAAGCATTCCGCCATGCCCTGGAAGAATTTTGCCACTGTCTTTAACGCCAGCTTTACGCTTAAGCCAGCTTTCAAACAAGTCGCCGCATTGTGACACAACTGAAGCCACTGCCACAATTATTATAACCTTCCATATCTCTAAACTATTCACTACAGGCGCAAAATAGTCTATCGCACCCAAAATTAAGTATACACAAGCTGAAAGCAAAATGCAAAAAACCGTTCCGCCAACCGAGCCGGAAATTGTCTTATTTGGGCTAATTTTAGGAGCAAGCTTCTTT
>CAZQPZ010000172.1:0-1546 GCA_964595395.1 uncultured Lachnospiraceae bacterium
CTCCTTTGCAAATAAAAAACCTGTATTCTTTGCGCATACGGGTTTAAACTTGCAAAAGAAAAACCTGTATGCACTTTTACACACAGGTTTTTGAATTTAAATTATCATAGAAAAGACCTGTGTAACGTTAAAGTTCGTTACACATGCACATCGAGTTGTAGTTGCAAAGACAATCGTTGTACATTTATTTCACCTTTTCGTAACTATATTCTATCACGCCGATGATGGAACTGTCAACTTTTTTTACGGTTTTTTGTAAAAAAAGCATTTATTTTTTTGCATTACATAATTTTCCAATAATTCGGGATACTGATATAAGAAACAGCTATGGGAAATCAGACGGTTTATTTTAAGAAAAAGCCGAGAATCATATCGGTGAGTACGGTGGCAGGGCCTAAGGAGTGCGCAGGGGTCATCGGGCGCTATGTCGAAACGGCGCTTACGGACGACATGTTCGGAGAATCGACGTTCGAGAAAGCGGAGTGCAAAATGCTCTCTACCGTAATAGACGGTGCGATCAAGAACGCAGGGCTCAAACGCCAAGACGTGGATATGATCGTTTCGGGCGATCTTTTGAATCAGATCATTTCGGCAAGCTTTGCCGCGCGCGACTTTTCTATTCCGTTTCTTGGTGTTTATGGCGCATGCTCCACGATGGCTGAGAGCCTTGCCGTGGCTGCGGCATTTACGGACGGCGGATACAGAAGAAGAGTGGTCGCCGCAACGGGCAGTCACTTCGCTTCCGCAGAACGTCAGTACCGTTATCCGTTGGAGCTCGGAACAACGCGTCCGCCGCAGTCACAATGGACGGTAACGGGTGCGGGCGGTGCGCTGGTTGCTTGCGAGGGGGAAGGAATCAAGATCACGGCGGCAACGCTCGGCAAAGTCGTCGATTACGGGATTACCGACGTCAACAATATGGGCGCGGCAATGGCGCCTGCAGCGGCGGATACTATCCTCACGCATTTCCGCACGACGGGGGAAGAACCCGCTGCATACGACCTAATCGTAACGGGCGATCTTGGTGCTCTCGGCAGTAGAATTTTGAAAGACTTATGTTGGGAGAAGGGCTGCGATATTTCCGCAAATCATGTGGATTGCGGAGAAATCATCTATAACGTGATCGAGGACGAGTTTCAGGGCGGAAGCGGTGCAGGGTGTTCCGCAGTCGTATTAAATTCTTATCTCCATTCCAAACTCATGACGGGAAGCTTAAAACGCATTTTGTTTGTAGCGACGGGCGCACTGCTTTCGACAGTCACTTCGGGACAGGGAGAGAGCATTCCGTGTATCGCGCATGCGGTCGTTTTGGAACGATAAGGGGGACCTATGGAATATTTGGAAATCGTTTTAATGTTTGTAAAGGCATTTGCGGTGGGTGGGATCATCTGTATGATTGCGCAGATCGTCATCAATTTTACCGAACTTACCGCGGGGAAAATTCTCGTTATGTTTATGCTGGCGGGAATTGCGCTCACGGCGGTGGGACTGTATCAGCCGCTCGTGGAATTTGCGGGTGCGGGTGCAACCGTCCCCATTTCGGGAT
>CAZQPZ010000173.1:0-1512 GCA_964595395.1 uncultured Lachnospiraceae bacterium
GCGCCGCTTAAACTTCACGATACCTGCCGCTTCATCAAAGAGCTCTCTGCGCTCCTCCGGCTTACCGCTTAAGATCTTATCGATCTGTCCCTGACCGATAATGGAATATCCCTCTTTGCCGATACCCGTATCGTAAAACAGTTCACTGACATCTTTCAGACGGCACACCGCACCGTTGATCATGTACTCACTCTCGCCGGAGCGGTACAGTCTCCTTGAGACAGTCACCTCGTCATAATCAATCGCAAGCTGATGATCCGAATTGTCCAGCGTAATCGCTACGTAAGCATATCCCAACGGTTTACGCAGTTCCGTACCCGAAAAGATAACGTCCTGCATGCTTGCCCCACGAAGCTGTTTGATCCGCTGCTCACCAAGCACCCATCTGACGGCATCTGCCACATTACTCTTACCGGAACCGTTAGGACCTACAATGCCGGTGATACCGTTATGGAATTTGAAATTGATCTTATTGGCAAAGGACTTAAATCCGTGAACCTCTATACTCTTTAAATACATATATTACCCTCATCTATTTTGTACTCTGTCGATATCCGAAGCAAGAAGCGCCTCATAAGCCGCCTTCTGTTCCGCCGCTTTCTTGGAATGGCCCGTTCCGAAACCGACTTTCACATCTCCCACCATCGCTTCCACCACAAAAGTCTTATCATGCTCCGGGCCTTCCTCACGTACCAGTTCATAGTGCAGTGTTCCTCTATTCTCCTTCTGTACTTCCTCCTGCAGAATCGTCTTGGCATCGTAGAATAACTGTTTATGTTCCAGATCGGAGAGAATGAATCGATGAATATAAGCTTCCGCTTCCGCCATGCCGCTGTCTAAATAGACGGCTCCGATCACAGCCTCCATGACATCCGATATAATAGAATCTCTTCCCCTGCCGCCGGTCGCTTCTTCTCCCTTGCCGAGAAGAATATATTTTTCCAGTCCGATCTGTCTTGCACAAAATGAAAGCGCCGGCTCACAGACAAGCGAAGCCCGCCGCTTGGTCATCTGTCCTTCCGTCATATCGGGATTCTCATGATAGATATAATTACTGCTGACCAGTTCAAGCACCGCATCCCCTAAGAATTCCAACCGCTCATAGTTTCCGTATTTATTAATCTTCTGCTCATTGGAATAAGAACTGTGCGTAACCGCCTGCTTTAATAACTGCTTATTCCGAAAAGAATATTCTATCTTTTGTTCCAACTCATTTAATCTGTCTTCTGACATAGGAATCCTCCGCGTTACCGTTTAGCCCAAACCGGCATTAATTGCCCAAATATACACATAAACGAACTGCAGCCGCTCTACTATATGGACATGGAAAAGCCCCTTCTTAACGGAAAGGGCTTCCTCGATTTCTTTATGACATAGAATTGCGAATCAAATCAACCGCTTCTCCCACCGTTGCAATCTGCTCTGCCTTATCGGCGGGAATCTCTATCTCAAAGGCTTCCTCGATCCCCATAATGATCTGAAATACATCTAAAGAATCCGCCCCTAAATCCT
>CAZQPZ010000174.1:0-1509 GCA_964595395.1 uncultured Lachnospiraceae bacterium
AGAGCTTTCTTGAAAAACTAGCCTCCATAATAAACGGTGATTTTGCAGACGATTCATCTTCAATTTGGGAGGCACTGCTCTCGCTTATATTTGATAACCTTTTGTCCTTTCTGCCAATTGTTGCAACTGTAATAGCGGTGGCAATCTTGGGCGGAATGATTCAAAATTTAAAGCCTAACTTAGGCAACAAATCAATCGGTTCAGTTATTCACTTTGTAACCTATGGCGTAGTGGTGATTCTGGTCTTTAGCGTTGTAATGCGGATGATAACGGTCACAACCTCAACGATAGGCAGCATAAAAGCCCAAATGGACGCCGTTTTCCCAATCCTGCTTACAATGTTGACGGCGGTGGGCGGAAGCGTGTCAGTGTCGGTTTATCAACCTGCAATGGCACTACTTGCCAGCCTTATAATTAACATTTTCACAATTTTCTTAATGCCACTTTTCCTTATCTCAACTGTGCTAAGTCTTGTAAGCAATCTTTCAAATAATGTTAAACTTGACAAATTTATTGGCTTCTTAAATTCCATGTTTAAATGGGTGATAGGACTTGTATTTACAATCTTTATCGGCTTTGCTTCCATTCAAGGAATTGCAGCTGGCTCTATAGACGGCTTATCAATTAAGACTGCAAAGTTTGCAATTAAAAGCTATGTTCCAATCGTGGGCTCATATATCTCAGACGGCTTGTATATCGTGCTTGCTTCTTCCAGCCTTATCAAAAACGCGGTGGGTGCGTGCGGATTGTTGCTACTTGCAGGAACAGTGCTTGCGCCAATCATTGAGCTTATAATTTTCATGCTGGCTCTTAAACTTATGGCGGGAATTATAGAGCCACTGGGCGACGGCAAAATTGCGTCTTTCATAAACACGCTATCCAAAAACATGACAATGTTAATTTCAATGATTGTGGCAGTTTCATTCATGTATGTAATCTTAACAGGACTTGTAATGTGCAGTGCAAACATATTGTGATAATCAACCAACTCAGAATCTACAGGTTGTCTGTCATTCTGAGGCGGACAGCCGAAGAATCTATTGGATAACATTTAAACTCAGAGCAAATTCAATAGATCCTTCAGCTTACGCTTCAGGATGACAAGTATAAAGTAAGTCGCAAGACTAGTTAAAGAAATGTTAAGGGGGTATGCAACATTGTTTTCTTCAGTTTCGGCTTGGGTGCTTTCAATAGCCGGCATAATCAGCTTGTCTGTCATTGTAGAGCTTATGCTGCCAGAAGGACAATTAAACAAATATATTCGCAGCATTTTCTCCTTTATTGTTGTGCTTGTAATTATTGCGCCGCTGCCAAATTTGGTGGGTAAAAGCTTCAACTTGTCAGACATTTCCATTTCTGAAAACTACACGCTTCAGGAAGATTATCTCTATCAGATGAATGTTTATCGCACAGAAGCGCTGCAAGAGGACATTTCTCGCGAAATCAAAAATAAGGGCTATGAGGGAGTAACCATTTCAGTTTCCAGCGAAAACTTTTCCACAACATACA